>JAJYSY010000005.1 GCA_021793375.1 Bacteroidota bacterium
GCGTAAAGTCAAGCGACAAAACAATCGATTCTCCCGGACCCCCTTGTGGCGCATGCAGGCAAGCTATAGCAGAATATGAATTTAAACAAAACCATAAAATTGAAATCTATATGAGAGGAGAAACAGGAGAAATCTTAAAAGCAGATTCCCTGTCAGATCTTCTCCCCTTAGCCTTTAATAACAGCTTCCTGTGATTTTAATTTATTTTTAATCTTAAAAGGTTTTTACATCGCATTTAAAATGTTAATTTTGCGAGATGCTTTTGTTGAGCAAAACTTTATGAATATGAAAAAAATAACCAAAGAAACTTACCTTAGTTGGTATGAAGACATGTTGTTTTGGCGCAAGTTTGAAGATAAACTTGCTCAAGTATATCTTCAGCAGAAAGTAAGAGGATTCTTACATTTATATAACGGACAAGAAGCTGTATTAGCTGGAGCTATGCACGTTTTAGATAAGAAAAAAGATCGTATGATTACCTCTTATCGAAATCACGTTCAACCCATCGCTTTAGGACTCGATCCTAAAAAAGTAATGGCAGAACTTTACGGTAAAAAAACCGGAAGCTCTTTAGGCTTAGGAGGTTCTATGCACATATTTTCCAAAGAACACAACTTTTTTGGAGGACACGGAATTGTGGGCGGGCAAATTGCTTTAGGAGCAGGAATTGCTTTTGCTGATAAATTCCATAAACGCGACAGTGTTACTATCACCTATTTAGGAGATGGTGCTGTACGTCAAGGCGCTTTTCACGAAACCCTGAACTTGGCAATGATTTGGAAACTTCCTGTGGTTTTCTGTATTGAAAATAACGGATATGCTATGGGAACCTCAACTGCCAGAACCTCAAACCAAACTGAGCTTTGGAAATTGGGTTTAGGATATGATATGCCAAGCGGACCGGTAGATGGTATGGACCCTGCAAAAGTTGCCAAAGCCATGCATGAAGCTATGGAAAGAGCAAGAGCAGGAAAAGGGCCTACCTTAATCGAATTGATTACTTACAGATATAGAGGACACTCCATGAGTGATGCACAAAAATATCGTACCAAAGAAGAAATCAAAGAATATCAAAAACTGGACCCTATTCTTACAGTAAAAGATAAAATATTACAAGAAGAATGGGCCACAGAAGAAGAAATCAAAGAAATTGATAATCGCGTAAAAGCTTTGGTAAAAGAATGCGAAGAGTTTGCAGATGCTTCAGATTTCCCTGAAGTTGATGTAATGTATGATTCTGTATATGAACAGGAAGATTATCCTTTTTTACCACATAAATTATAATAAGAAATTATGGCTGAGATAGTAAAAATGCCTCTGTTGAGCGATACTATGGAAGAAGGAACCATAGCAAAATGGCTCATCAAAGAGGGAGAAAAAGTAGAAGAAGGAGACATATTAGCCGAGATTGAATCGGATAAAGCCACTTTAGAGTTTGAATCCTTTTATGAAGGAGTTTTATTAAAAATTATCGTTCAAGAAGGAGATTCAACCGAAATCAATAAACCTATTGCAATAATCGGAGAGGAAGGAGAAGATATTGAAGGCTTGTTAGACGATGATAAAGATTCTTCTGAAGAAAAAACAGCAGACAAAAAAGAGGAAAAAGAAGAATCTTCTGATGAATCTAAAGAGGAAAACACAACACCATCAAAAGAAATTCCTGAAGGAGTAGAAGTTATCACCATGCCTTTGCTTTCTGACACTATGGAGGAAGGAACCATAGCCACTTGGATGAAAAAAGAAGGAGATGCTGTAGAAGAAGGAGATATTTTGGCAGAAATAGAAAGTGATAAAGCTACTTTAGAGTTCGAATCCTTTTATGAAGGAACGCTGCTCAAAATTATTATAGAAGAAGGAGACAGCACCCCAATTGATAAACCCATTGCAATTATTGGTCCTGAAGGAACTGATGTTGACAGGGTTTTAGAAGCTTTTAATTCTAAAGGAGAGAAAAAAGAAAAACCTGCGACAGAAGAAAAAACTGAAGAAAAGAAAGAAACTTCTTCAGAAAAATCTTCTGAGAAGAAAGAAAAAACATCTTCTGACAAAAAAGGCGGACGTATTTTTGCTTCTCCATTAGCCAAAAGAATGGCTGAAGACAAAGGAATTGATTTAGCAGATGTGGAAGGTTCCGGTGAAAATGGTAGAATTATCAAAAGAGATATAGAAAACTATAAACCGGTTGAAAAACCAAAACAAGAAGAGAAACAAACTGCTGCTCAAGCTTATATTCCTGCAGGAGAAGAACATTTTGAAGAGGTTAAAAACTCTCAAATGCGTAAAACTATTGCAAAAAGATTGACAGCTTCTCAGTTTGGCGCTCCGCATTTTTATTTAACAGTAGAAGTGGATATGGAAAACTCCATGAATTCTCGAAAAGCCATCAACGCTATGCCGGACACCAAAATATCTTTCAACGATATGGTAATCAAAGCATCTGCTATGGCTTTGCGCAAACATCCACAAGTAAATTCTCAATGGGCAGACGATATCACAAAAATAGCTAAACACATCCATATTGGAGTGGCTGTAGCAGTTGAAGACGGATTAGTTGTTCCGGTATTAAAATTTACCGATCAGCAAACCCTGACGCAAATCAATGCGAATGTGAAAGAATTAGCCGGAAAAGCACACGACAAAAAAATTACACCCGCAGAAATGGAAGGAAGTACTTTCACCGTTTCTAACTTAGGAATGTTTGGTATTCAAGAATTTACAAGTATTATCAATCAACCTAACTCTTGTATTTTATCCGTAGGAACTATAGTAGAAAAACCTGTGGTTAAAAACGGAGAAATTGTTGTCGGACACACTATGAAATTAACTTTGGCTTGCGACCACAGAACTGTAGATGGCGCAACCGGAGCTAAATTTTTACAAACTTTAAAAACCTACTTAGAAAACCCGGTAACTATGCTGGCTTAAAACAAATAAGTTTTTAAATCTTATATCAACCTCAGGTTTTTAAAAATCTGAGGTTTTTTTATGCCAATTATTTCCTACTTCCCCAACCAACAATGCAAATAATTCATTTTTATAGGTTTTAATCATCATCATAAATTTCATCTATAGCAGTATAAATTAATACAAACAAAAAACTATAGCAACAAAGGAAGTAAAACTTATCTTTGTAAGCGTAAAAAGAATAATTAACAACTTAAATTAAAAAACACATGACATTTGTAGGAAAACAATTTCCAAACTTGGAAGTAGATGCGATGAACGAAATGGGAGATACTTTTAAAATCAACGTTTTAGAAGAAGCAAAAAAGAACAACAAAAAAGTTCTTCTATTTTGGTACCCAAAAGATTTCACTTATGTGTGTCCAACTGAATTACATGCTTTTCAAGAAGCATTAAAAGAATTTGAAGACAGAAACACTATCGTAATTGGCGCTTCTTGTGATACACCTGAAGTTCACTTTGCTTGGTTAAACACTTCAAAAGACAATGGTGGAATTGAAGGAGTTACTTATCCTATTCTTGCAGACTCTAACAGAAACCTAAGCTCCAGACTTGGAATCTTAGATATCACTGAAGAGCACTACGACGAAGAAACAGGATTTGTAACAGTAAAAGGAGATAATGTTACTTACCGTGCAACTTATTTGATTGACGAAGAAGGTAAAGTTTTCCACGAAAGTGTAAACGATATGCCTGTTGGACGTAACGTAAACGAATACTTAAGAATGATCGATGCTTATGCACACGTACAAAAGCACGGTGAAGTTTGCCCGGCAAACTGGGAAGAAGGAAAAGATGCTATGAAAGCAGACAGCAAAGGAGTTGCTTCATACTTATCTTCTCACTAAACAAATTTTAGCAAAACAATTGCTTAAATAAACATCATCCGAGTTGATGATAAAAAGTCAACTCGGATATTTTTAAAAATTAGTATTATGACAAAGGAATTAGATCAAGATAACTTAGCTGAAGTAGTAAACAATCACGATACAGTGGTTGTACAATATATGGCTACTTGGTGCGGAAATTGCCGCCTGATGAAGCCAAAATTTAAAAAATTAGCCAGAGAAACTGAAGGAGTTGAATTTGTATATGTAGATGCAGAAAAGTTTCCTGAATCAAGAAAATTAGCTACAGTTGATAATTTACCAACTTTTGCTACTTTCAAAAATGGAAAGTTTGTCAACCAAGTACAAACCAATAAATTTGAATCTTTAAAAAATTTAGTAGATGAAGTTACCAGTAATTAGACATTTACAGAAAAACAATCAGAAAGAGCAATTATTACATACTGCAGAAGTATTAGAGTCTCTTTGTGAACACAGATCTGTAAAAGAAGAGGAGATGGATATGATTGGAGAATTATTAACCAATATCTATGGAGCTGTAGAAGTTCATAACTTAGTAGAAAACGAAGGAATGTCTCAAATCGATGCCGCTAACGCTTTTGTGAAAAAAGTAATGGGCTCTATAGATCGCTAATAAAATGTCTGTAAAGAATATTGAAATTTAAAAAAGCCTACTTATTTCTTTTAAGTAGGCTTTTTTATAGAACTTAAGATTTGTTTATTTTAAAAACAACTTCTTCATTTTCTCGCTGGTGCCCCCGAACTTATTTCTATGTTTACTTTAAACTTATAAAATAGGAAAAAAGAAATTATTATAGATTAAAAAAGTAATGTCTTACTTAACAAAACACGCGAAAGGATTCGCGCGCCAGCGAGGGACTGAAAAAACTACTTTTTTATTTAAATCGATAATGTCCTATGATTTTATAATTAAATAAAATATCTTCTAATACTTGACCTTTACCTATATTATGAACAATTAACAATCGATTTTCGTCTTTTGATTTGTATTTACTGACTATTCCAATATGTGTCATTCCATTACCTAAATCCCAGGTAACCATATCTCCAGGCTTATAATCTTTAGCGTATTCACTTATAGGAAGAGAAGCTTTTTGACGTTCAAAGTAAACCATTAAATTAGGAACACGTCGGTGATCTATGTTTGTATCTGGACGCTGTAATCCCCATATATTCGGGTATTCTTCAAAATGATTTGTCATATCTTTATGTACTAATTTTTGGAGGTCAACTCCTACTTTTCGATAAGCTCTAATCACCACATCTGTACAAACCCCACGATTAGCCGGCACATCTCCATTAGGATAAGCTATACTAAAATAAGACGGGTCATATTTCACCTCTTGATATATTAAGGTAGCAGCCGAATCGGCCAATTCTTTATAAAAAGAGGTTTGTGCCTTAACAGAAGAAAAGGCTAATAGGACCAAAACGAAAAACAACAGACCTTTATTCACAAACATAAAATCAATTATTTAAACTCATCTAACGAAACCCTTGAACTTTCAAAAATAGGTCCTAAGCTTATGCTTCATGGTTCAATACGAACACTTTTTTTAAATTCAAAACCACCATCTTCTTTTTGTTGGGCAATTTGGATCAACTTATCGTTGTCCCGAAAAGAGTGTTTTCCTTGTCTTACACAAATCACCAAATCATCAAACACAAACATCTCACCCTCTAAAAACACAGTATCCTTTTTATGCTCAAAAGTATGTCTTTGTCCTTTTATTTCACATCCCAACACTTGTTGGTCTTTATAATATAATCTTTTGATTGTTAGAATAACCGGAAGAGAATCTCCTTCTTCCACCCATTCAAAAGTATCAAAATTTCCGGGTTCCTTAAATTCTGATTTTGGCCCGTGAACAAGCTCCCAGCGGGTTATTTTTTCATATTTTACATCATACTTAAAACCATTCATTTTAAGCTTTGAGGAAGAACAACTCATAAAAAGTAAAACAATAATTCCTGAATAAATATATTTTTTCATGGTTTCTTAGTTTGAGAGTTCCCAGAAATAAATTTCTTTAGCATGTCCAAAATAACATCTTGAAAAAGATCAGCATGTCCGCTGGCAGTAAATCCTGTTCCTGATTTAGGTAACATAATATAAATTCCCCATTTTCCTTTTATAGCATTGAGATATTCTTCTTGAGTTTTATTTTTTAAATGAATTGGCTCTACATTAGGATATGCTTTTTTCATATAAGCCAACATTGCAGATACATTCAAAACATAATTTTTATTATCTCCACCTTTTTGAGTTTTTTGATTTCCATTATCATCATAAAAAACAGGAATTGGTTGATCACTATAATTCAAACCTCGAGACACTCTGATTGTACAAGCATTTTTCGCTAACATTTCCCCTCCAGTATCAGGATTTTTAGGAAAAGCTGCATAAAAATCATTTAAAGAAGGTAAAGAAGAATAAGTTTCAGGATCAACTTGTGAATAATCATTTATATTAAAAACATCACCACTATCATTAGGTGGAACCTCGGATCCAAACCAATTATCATAAAGCTCTACTCCTCCATCAGATTCATTCTTCAAAACTTCTACTTGCCATATAGCTAACTCTATGCTTTCCTCACTAAAATTATTTCTTATTAAGTAATTAAATATATTATTTTTTAAATCTTCATTTGAAGGAAAACTCCAAAATTCTTTTAACTCTACCGGTAAATCATAATAGAAATCTGGCTTATCTTTTGGGGTTGTTGGCATTTCCTCAACTGAACCAGAGCTTCCTCCTCCTGAGCCTGAACCTCCTCCACCTCCGGGAAGTCCTGATAGGTCTCCATCTCCCGGGATACTCCCGTCATCTCCTCCCCAATTCCAACCTCCTCCATTATCTCCATCACCGTTTCCTGAGTCTCCTGAATCTCCAGAGCTTCCTCCTCCAGAACTTTCTTCACATCCTGTAGTTTCTTCTACATAAGAAAGCACTACTTCCTCACCACTTTCCAAAACCAATCCATGAACATGAACAAATCTAAAGCAAGGTATATCTCCTTCATTTGTTGTATATGTTAAGTTTCCTTGATTCGTATTTTCCGCTTTAAAACCTAATAAATTAACTTTATCTGTTAAAGGTATATTATTACCTTGATTAAAGCTCTCTCTTTCCTTTTCTGTAAAATCATATTCAAAAATCATCATCACATCCCCTTCAGGATTAGTTACTAAATTTAAAAAACGAGAAGGATTTTCCGGATCTTTTAATATAAAAGTATAACTTTTTTCCTCTCCTTCATGTTGAATTACAGTAGCCTCTTCAATATCAATTATAAAATTTGTCCCTGCTAAATAATCAAAAGAGGTATTTTTACCTGTGTTATTTACTTGAATATTTAATTGTTCTTTAAGTTGATAAGCATTTTCTATCTCCTCAAAAGGTATGGTTTGAGAGCTTAAATTTGTATATTCATTTTCTACATTTCCTCCTTCCTCATACAAATCATCTGTTTGACAACTGAAAAGAAATAACATAAAAATCATTATACTTCCGTATAATAGCCTTTTAGTAGAAAATAAATAATTTATAAGTTGGTGGTTGGTGATTGGTGATTGGTGGTTTAAAACTGTTCATTTTACATTAAGTTTAAAGATTAATTGTCTGAACTTAATAAAAATTAACGCATTAACCTAATAATAACATAAAAATTATTTTCAACTTATTATTTCTTCTTTTTATTCTTCTTCCGCATCAGCATTATAATCTTTAAATTCTTCCATGAGTTTATCCAAATCCGGGTATAAGAAATCATTATAAGGATAGCGTTTTACGTGAATTTTTCTAACCGCTTGGTAAACTTTCTTTCTTAGCTCTTCTATATTTTCTTCTTCTAAAGCAGAGATAAACAACACATTATCTCTCATTTTATTCATCCAAGTTTGTTTCCAATCTTCTAAAGTATAATGATTTTTGGTGCGTTCTGTAATCAAATCATCCTCTTCTATTTTCTCCGGAACATAAGCGTCAATTTTATTAAAAATCATCACCGTAGGTTTATCTTTACTATCGATTTCATCTAAAATCTTATTAACAGATTCAATATGATCTTCAAAACTGGGATGTGAAATATCTACTACATGCAACAACAAATCTGCTTCTCTAACTTCATCTAAAGTAGATTTAAAAGATTCCACCAATTGTGTGGGGAGTTTTCTGATAAATCCTACTGTATCTGTCAACAAAAAAGGTAAATTTCTAATCACCACTTTTCTAACAGTGGTGTCTAAAGTTGCAAAGAGTTTATTTTCTGCAAAAACCTCACTTTTACTGATTAAATTCATCAAAGTAGATTTTCCCACATTGGTATATCCCACCAAAGCCACGCGAATCATACTTCCTCGGTTTCCGCGTTGCACCGCCATTTGTTTATCAATGGCTTTTAATTTTCTTTTTAATCGGGTAATTTTTTTTCTTACAATTCTTCGGTCGGTTTCAATAGCGCGTTCTCCGGGTCCTCTTGTTCCAATTCCTCCTTGCTGTCTTTCCAAGTGCGTCCACAATCCTGCCAATCTTGGCATTAAATATTGGTATTGTGCCAATTCTACCTGAGTTCTTGCATAACTGGTTTTTGCTCTTTGTGCAAAAATGTCAAGAATCAGATATGTACGATCTATCACTTTACATTTTAATATCCTTTCAATATTCTTTTGTTGCGCAGGACTGAGTTCATCATCAAAAATTGCAGTATCTATTTTATTTTCTTTGATATATTCTTTTACCTCCTCCATTTTTCCGGTTCCAATAAAAGTTTTAGGATGCGGAGCTTCTAATTTTTGAGTAAATCTTTTCTTTACTTCCCCTCCGGCCGTAAAAGTCAAAAATGCCAATTCATCTAAATACTCCTTTGACTTTTCTTCTGTTTGAAATTGGGTAATAATTCCGATTAACACGGATTTTTCATAAATAATTTTCTCAGTTTCTATCATACATATCCTCTTCTGATTTTAATATACAAACTTAATATAAGAATCTTTTATCAATTAACTCTTTTTAGAATAAAACTACTCAAAATAAGCAATAATAAATTTTATCTTATTAATCCTTTAAGACCTAAAGTTAGCTTTCTAAATTTTACTAACTTTGGGGGTTCCTATTTAATTTTAATTATGATAGAAAAAGGACCTAATTTTCTCGAACAAATTATTGAAAAAGACCTCAAAGAAGGATATTCTAAAGAAGAGTTGAAATTTCGTTTTCCGCCGGAGCCCAATGGATATTTACATATTGGACATGCTTCTGCAATTCATTTAAATTTCGGCTTTGGAAAAAAATACAATGCCCCTGTCAATTTAAGATTTGACGACACCAACCCGACCAAAGAAGAACAAGAGTATGTTGATGCGATTAAAGAAGACATCAAATGGTTGGGCTATGAATGGGATCAAGAATTATATGCTTCTGATTACTTTCAACAGCTTTATGAATGGGCGGTAGAGATGATTAAAAACGGAGATGCTTATGTGGACAGCCAGACTTCTGAAGAAATTGCTCAGCAGAAAGGAACTCCTACGCAACCCGGAACAAACAGTCCTTACAGAGATAGATCTGTAGAAGAAAACTTAAGGCTTTTTGAAGCCATGAAAAATGGAGAAACTCCGGAAGGAAAAGATGTTTTAAGAGCTAAAATAGATATGAGTTCTCCTAATATGTTGATGCGTGATCCTATTATGTATCGCAGTTTACACAAACCGCATTTACGCACCGGAGAAGAATGGAAAATTTATCCGATGTATGATTGGGCACACGGAGAAAGTGATTTTATTGAAGATATTTCTCATTCTTTTTGTACGCTTGAATTTTTGCCACACCGAGAATTATACAATTGGTTTTTGGAAAAAATCGGTAAAGAAGGAGAATTAAAACCTAAACAACGCGAATTTGCACGCAGAAACTTAAGCCATAGTGTGGTCAGTAAGAGAAAACTTGCTCAATTGGTTGAAAACGGAATTGTAGAATCTTGGGATGACCCGAGAATGCCGACAATTTCAGGTTTACGCAGAAGAGGATATTCCCCTGAAAGCATTAAAAATTTTGCAGAATCCATCGGAATTGCCAAACGTGAAAACCTTATTGACATGGCACATTTGGAATTCTGCGCGCGCGAAGACCTCAACAAAACTTCTCCGCGTGTGATGGCAGTTTTAGATCCGGTGAGAGTGGTGATTGAAAATTATGAAAAAGAAGAAGAATGGTTAGAAACAGAAAATAATCCGGAAGATGAATCTGCCGGAACACGTAAAATTCCTTTTTCAAAAGAATTATTTATCGAAAGAGAAGATTTTAGAGAAGAAGCCGGAAGAAAGTTTTTTAGATTAAAATTAGGCAAAGAAGTTCGTTTAAAAAGTGCTTACATCATCAAAGCAGAACGCGTAGATAAAGATGAAGTAGGAAATATCATGACCATTTATTGCACTTATGATCCAAAAAGCAGAAGCGGAAGCGGAACACCCGAAAGCAAAAGAAGAGTAAAAGGAACTTTACACTGGGTTTCTGCCAAACATGCCATTCCTGCCGAAATCAGATTATACGATCGTTTATTTACAGTTCCTGACCCGGAAGCAGACAAAGAAAAAACGTTTTTAGATTTCATCAATCCAGATTCTTTAAAAGTTGTTACCGGATTTATTGAACCAAGTTTAAAAACAGCTAAAGTTTTAGAACGTTATCAATTTCAAAGAAAAGGATATTTCTGTGTAGATAAAGACAGTACAGAAGAAAAGTTAGTTTTTAACAGAACAGTTCCGCTAAGAGATTCTTGGAAAAAGATTGACGCTTAAGATGAGAAAAGAAATTTAAAGAGATTTAACATAATTTCAATCATAATATCATAACTTTGTTAGGAACCTTTAATTTTTTAAACCAATCAAAATATGAGCAAAACAAGATATAATATTTTAGCTTTTCTTTCCGGTGCTGCAATTGGAGCCGGAATCGGTCTTTTATACGCTCCTGAAAAAGGAGAGAAAACCCGTAAAATCATAAGTGATGAAGCGGAAAAAACAAAAGACAAAGTAAAAACTCAATGGGATAAAACTTCTGCAAATTTAAGTGAATCTGCCAAAAAAACTTTAAGCGAAATGGAAAGTAAATTAGACCATACGCTTAGTGTTGCAAGCGATAGGGCAGAAGATCTTTTGACTTCTTTGCAAAAACGCTTGGATGAATTGCGTGAGCAAACCAAAAACATGCAAGACAAAAGCGAAGCAGCCATAAGCAAAGCGGAAGATAAAGTTGAAGAAACAGAAAAAAAAGCAAAGAAAACCGCTGAGAAAACAAAAGAAAAAGCAGAAGAAAAAATCGATGAAGCGGAAGAAAAAGTCAATTCTTCAAAAAAATAATTTTAAACTGCTCTTTAAATCTTTAATTTATCTAAACTATGGGTTTTTCTAAAGTCAACGAACATTTTTCTGAATTTAAAGAAGAAATTCAATCTTATGTAAAAACGAGATTTAACTTGCTTCAACTTCAGTTGTTGAAGCAAGTTACTGATTTTTCTTCCAGATTGTTAAAGTTGATAATAGGAGCAGTTACTTTTACTTTTTTTATCTTATTTACTTCCTTCGGAGCAGCTTTTCTAATCGGAGAATATTTAGATAATATAAGCTATGGGTTTTTTATTGTAGGCGGATTTTATTTGTTCGTTTTCCTCTTGATTATCTTATTTGGAAAATACTTACTCCGAACACAATTGGTGAGAGCTTTTTCTTTTAAAATCATTAAAATCTCAAAAATTAAATTTTAAAACTATGGGTTTTTATAAAAGCATAGAAGAAATCGAAAAAGATATTGAAATTCTTAAACTGAAGAGTGATATCCAAGAAGAAAAACTCAAATTGCGTATGTATCACGCAAAAGAGGATTTAGCTCCTCAAAATTTATTTAGAGAACTTCTTGCGCAAACTTCCATAGGAATTTCTGTCATAAAACTTATAGGACGGTTTTTAAGAAGAAAAAAATAAATTTTTTAAAGTTTATTAAAAATTAAAAAGCTCAGAAATCATATTGATTTCTGAGCTTTTTTGATGCTGTAAAATAAATTTTAAGCCAAAGTTTGAATGGCAAAATCTATACGGTTTAAAGTATCTTCTTTGCCAATCATTTCCATGATTTCAAAAATATCCGGGCCCATCATTTTTCCTACTAAACACAAACGCAAAGGACTCATTACTTTTCCAAATCCTATTTCTTGACTTTTAATCCAAGTTTTGACTTTTTCTTCAAGATTATTTTGCTTGAAATCTTCAATTTCTGCAATTACTGTTTTCACCTCTTTCATGATTTCAGCTGTATCAGTTTTCCAAGCTTTTTTTGCAGATTTTTTATCAAATTCTTGTGGAGCTTGAAAATAAAAACTACTCAAATCCCAGAAATCACTTAAAAAATTAGCTCTTTCTTTTATGGATTTTACTACTTTTTCCACATAATCAGCTGAAGTATTGATCTCTTTTTCAGCTAAGATTTTCATGAATTCTTTTGTCAAAAATGCATCGCTTGTTTGCTGCATATAATGATGTTGAAACCATTTTGTTTTATCGAAATCAAATCTTGCTCCTGCTTTTGAAACTTTTTCTAAAGAAAATTGTTCAATCAATTCTTCTAAATTAAAAATCTCTTGTTCTGATCCTTTTCCGGGATTCCAACCCAACAACACCAACATATTGATTACAGCTTCAGGAAAATAACCGGATTCTCTATATCCTGAAGCAATTTCTCCGGTTTTAGGATCTTTCCATTCTAAAGGAAAAACAGGAAATCCTAATTTATCTCCATCTCTTTTACTTAATTTTCCTTTTCCCGTAGGTTTTAAAATCAACGGTAAATGTGCAAATTGTGGAGTTTTCCAATTTAAAGCTTTATATAATAAAACGTGTAATCCTAAAGAAGGCAACCACTCCTCTCCTCTAATTACATGAGTGATTTCCATCAAATGATCATCGATGATATTTGCCATATGATAAGTCGGCAGACCATCACTTTTGTAAAGCACTTTATCGTCAATTACATCTGTGTTGACTTTGATTTTTCCTCTTACAATATCTTCTAAAATAAGTTCTTCATTACGCGGAGGCATAAATCGGATTACATATTTTTCTCCTTTTTCCAATCTTTGTTTTACCTCTTCTTCAGAAAGATGAAGAGAATTGTTCAACTTTTCTCGGGTTTCCCAGTTATAGCTAAAAGTTTTTCCTTCTTTTTCAAATTCGTTTCTTATTTCAGCTAATTCTTCTGCTGTATCAAAAGCATAATAAGCTTGACCGGAATCTAAAAGTTGATTTACATAAGTTTTGTAAATTTCTTTTCTTGCACTTTGATGATAAGGTCCAAACCCTTTGTCTTTTCCCGGTCCTTCATCAAAAGGAATTCCACTCCAATTTAAAGCTTCTATAATATATTCTTCTGCTCCTTCCACAAATCTTTTTTGATCCGTATCTTCAATACGTAAAATGAAATCTCCTCCATTTTTTTTTGCAAACAAATAATTATATAATGCTGTCCTTAAACCACCAATATGCAATGGACCAGTAGGACTTGGCGCAAACCTTACTCGAACTTTTGATGTCATAATTTTATTTTTTCGCAAAGATAAACTTCTTAAGAAGAAATTTGATAAGCTTTCTGAAAGGAATTGCAGATTTTATCTTTCTCACATCAAGTAAAGCAATAAAAACCAAACTATGGGAATAGATTCTCCCCAAAAAGCAGTGTAATATGCTGAATTATATTTTTTTGAAAACTTTAAAAACAGAAAAACCAATCCGCTTATTATTAGGCAAATCAACTTCTCTTTCCACAACATATTTGGATTTAAAAAACTACACAAAAGAAAAATTCCTAAAAAAATATATCCCAATTTTCGGGTATTGGAAATTCCAAAACGCTGTGGGAAAGTTCCTAATTTTGGATCATCAAATTGTAGATCTCTAATTTCAAAAGGAAGGATTAAAGCCAATACAAAAGCAAAATAACTTATGCTTCTTAAATACACTTCTATACTGAAAATTTTCACTTGATCTATCAACAAAAGCCAAAGTGTAGTTCCTGTCCACACTAAAGCGATGATAAATATTTTAAAACTTTTTAATTCTCTCAATCGATATTTCGAAGGAATAAAAGGCAGATTATATAAAAGCGTCAACAAAGCCAGCAAACTTGCGATGAAAATAAATTTTAAACTTTGTTGAAAAACAGCATATCCTAAAAAAAGAAAACACAACAAGGAAAAAACCTGAATAGCTTTTAACTCAGAAGATAAGTTTTTGTGTTGAAAACCAGCTTTTTGTGCAAACTTAGAAAAGTTATAAGCAGAAATTGTGGCAAAAAACACAAAAATAAATTTCCATTTTTGAAAAGGCAAATCATAAGATAAAGTTCCCACGCCCATCAAGGCAGAAATGCAAACAGCCACATGAATACTGCTATGAATATAAAATCGGAAAGCATTTTTCAGAAAATTCATTTTGCAAAGTTAAAAGTAAATGATTTTACTTCTCTAATTTTTTCTGTTTTTAGCTAAAGTATTTCCATAAAAATATTTCTCACAAAAACAATGACTTAAAACAGGATAATCAACTTAATTTTAAACTTTAATCTTTCCTATTTAAGGTCGAAAATCTCATATAATAATGTATTTTTGCAAGCCATAAACCATGCAATTTTACTTCGTTATGAATACAGATATTTTTGCGTTGAGACATATTGGTCCTCGCCCCGAAAACACTCCGGAAATGTTAAAAACTATTGGAGTTGATTCTATTGAACAATTGATGTATGAAACCATCCCTGATGATATTAGAATTGAGGGGGAACTCGATTTACCGGAAGGACTTTCTGAGCAAGATTTTGCTGAACACATTGACCGTTTAGCGCAAAAAAACAAAAGATTTAAAACCTATATAGGTTTAGGTTATCACGCCACAAATCTACCGGCTGTTATCCAAAGAAATATTTTAGAAAACCCGGGTTGGTACACAGCTTACACTCCTTATCAAGCTGAAATTGCACAAGGGAGATTAGAAGCCTTACTGAATTTCCAAACTATGGTAAGCGATTTAACCGGTTTAGAATTAGCCAACGCTTCTTTATTGGATGAGGGAACTGCAGCAGCAGAAGCAATGACTATGCTTTATTCTGTTCGTGATAGAGCAAAAAAGAAAGCAAAAGCCTCTAAATTCTTTGTTTCAAAAGAAATTCTTCCACAAACTTTAGCAATTTTAAAAACAAGAGCGCTTCCTTTAGCAATTACATTAGAAGTTGGAAATCACGAAGATTTTGACTTTTCTGAAGAATACTTTGGAGCTATTTTACAGTATCCGGGGGTTTCAGGAAAAGTATATGATTACGCCGGCTTTATTGAAAAAGCGAATGAAAACAACATTAAAGTTGCAGTTGCAGCAGATATCTTAAGCTTAGTAAAATTACGCGCTCCGGGAGAAATGGGCGCTGATGTAGTAGTGGGAACCACCCAAAGATTTGGAATTCCTATGGGATATGGAGGTCCACACGCTGCTTATTTTGCCACAAAAACTGAATACCAAAGACATGTTCCGGGAAGAATCATCGGAGTTACCAAAGATAAAGATGGAAACTTCGCCTTAAGAATGGCTCTGCAAACAAGAGAACAACACATCAAAAGAGCTCGTGCAACTTCTAATATTTGTACCGCTCAAGTGTTATTGGCTGTAATGGCAGGAATGTATGCAGTTTATCACGGTCCTAAAGGATTAAAACATATTGCAGATAAAGTTCATTTATCAGCGGTAAGATTAAGCGAAACTTTAAAAAACATAGGATTTGAACAACTTAACGATTCTTATTTTGATACAATTCGCATAAAAACAGATGCAGAAAAAATCAGAGAAATTGCAGAAGCTTCAGAAATAAACTTTTATTACCCTGATAAAAACACAGTTTCAATTGCTTTAAACGAAACTACCTCTGAAAATGATCTCAACAATATTATAGCAGTTTTCACACAAGCTGCCGGAAAAACTTCTATCAAACTTAAAGAAGGAAAAGATATTTTAGAAAATTCTGCTATAGCAAGAAAAACAGATTATTTAACCCACGATATTTTTAATAGCTACCGCTCAGAAACAGAATTGATGCGTTATATTAAAAAACTGGAAAGAAAAGATTTATCTTTAACGCATTCCATGATTGCTTTGGGATCTTGTACTATGAAGTTAAATGCAGCTTCTGAAATGTTGGCCATCAGCAATCCACAGTGGGGAAACATACACCCTTTTGTTCCTTTTGATCAAGCAGAAGGATATCAGGAGATGATCAAAAACTTAGAAAATCAACTTAGTACAATCACCGGACTTTCTGCAACTTCTTTGCAACCAAACTCAGGTGCACAAGGAGAGTTTGCAGGCTTGATGACCATTCGTGCTTATCATGAATCTCGCGGAGAGACTCATCGTAATGTGTGTTTAATTCCGGCTTCAGCTCACGGTACTAATCCGGCGAGTGCTTCCATGGCAGGAATGAAAGTTGTAGTAGTGAAATCGGAAGACAACGGAAATATCGATGTAGAAGATTTACGTAAAAAAGCAGAAAAACACAAAGATAATCTTTCTGCTATTATGGTAACTTATCCTTCTACACACGGAGTTTTTGAATCTGCAATCAGAGAAATCACCAAAATTGTTCATGACAACGGCGGTCAAGTTTACTTAGATGGTGCTAATATGAACGCTAAAGTCGGATATTCTCATCCCGGAAAAATCGGAGCAGATGTTTGTCATTTAAACTTACACAAAACTTTTGCTATCCCCCACGGAGGAGGCGGTCCTGGAGTAGGTCCTATTTGTGTTGCTGAACACTTAAAGCCATTTTTACCTTCCAATCCATTTGTAAAAACAGGAGGAGAAAAAAGCTTAGATTCTATTTCTTCTGCTCCTTACGGATCAGCTTTAGTTTGCTTGATTTCTTATGGATATATCACTATGCTTGGAAAAACAGGATTAAGAAAAGCAACTGAATATGCAATCATCAATGCCAATTATGTAAAAGAAAGATTAAACAAACATTACACCACTTTATATTCCGGAGAACGCGGAAGAGCTGCTCACGAAATGATTATCGATTGTCGTGAGTTTAAAGCAAAAGGAATTGACGTAATGGACATTGCAAAACGTTTAATTGATTATGGTTTTCATGCGCCAACTGTTTCTTTCCCGGTAGCCGGAACTTTAATGGTTGAACCAACAGAAAGTGAAAGCAAAGCAGAATTAGATCGTTTTTGTGAAGCGATGATTTCTATCCGAAAAGAAATTGAAGAATCTACAGCAGAAGACGCCAACAACGTATTAAAAAATGCCCCACACACCATGGAAATGCTAACTTCTGATGAATGGAATTTACCTTATTCTCGTGAAAAAGCAGCTTTCCCTGTTGATTATGTAAAAGAAAATAAATTCTGGCCGGCAGTAAGAAGAGTTGATGAAGCTTATGGAGACAGAAACTTAATGTGTACTTGTCCGCCTATTGAATTATATATGGAAAAAGTGGAAGCTTAATTCTTCCACTTTTTTGAATTTTTCTTAAAAAAATAAAAAACAAATCTATATTTTTGATTTTATATTTATTTAATTCCTAACTTGAACCCTTAATAAGCAATATTTATACGTATGTCGATTGTCATTACAGGAGTAGGAAGCTACATTCCTGAAGTTATTGTAAAAAACTCCAATTTTCTAAAAAACGTATTTGTCAATAAAGATGGATCTTTAATTGATCAGCCCAATGAGGTAACTGTTGAAAAACTTAAAAACATTACCGGAATTGAAGAACGCCGTTATGTAGAAGATGATAAAGTTACCTCTGACATTGCTACAATAGCTGCAGAGCGCGCAATTAAAGACGCCGGAATTGATCCTGAAGAATTGGATTATATCATTGTTGGTCAAAATTTCGGAGATGTAAGAAAAGGATCTAATCAAACTGATCAGGTTCCAAATATTGCTGCTCGAGTAAAACATAAACTCAGAATTAAAAATCCTTCTTGTGTAACTTATGACGTGATTTTTGGTTGCCCGGGATGGTTAGAAGGGGTTATTCAAGCCCAAGCTTTTATCAAAGCCGGAATGGCAAAAAAATGCTTGATTATCGGAGCAGAAACCCTTTCGCGAGTAGTAGATCCGCATGACCGCGACAGTATGATTTTTGCTGATGGCGCCGGAGCAACTATAATAGAAAAGTCTGATCAACCCGGAGGAATATTAGCCCACGAAACAGCTTCTTACACTTATAGCGAAGCCCCTTATTTGGATTACAATATTTCTGAACACAAAGAAGAGGCGAAAAGCAATATCCAATATGTGAAAATGTCAGGCAGAAGAATTTATAATTTTGCTTTAACAAAAGTTCCACAAGCTATGAAAAGCTGTTATGACAAAAGTGGAAAATCCATTGGAGAACTAAAGAAGATATTCCTGCATCAAGCCAATGAAAAAATGGATGACGCAATGTGTGAACGTTTCTTTAAACTTTATGATAAAGAAGCTCCGGAAAATGTGATGCCGATGAATATTCATAAATTAGGAAACAGCTCTGTGGCTACTCTTCCTACTTTATTAGATCAAGTCAGAAAAGGAGAAATCGAAGGACATCAGCTTGAAAAAGGAGATATTTTAATTTTTGCCAGCGTAGGAGCAGGTATGAATATAAACGCAATGGTTTACCAATATTGATAATTTTCTAAATCTTATTTTATGTCTGAAAAACAACATAACAAACTCATTTTTTATATTGTTATTCCGGCATATAATGAAGAAGAATTTATTGGAAAAACCCTTGATTCTCTTATAAATCAAACACAAACCCCTGATAAAATCATTGTTGTTGATGATAATTCTACAGATAATACTGCAGATATTGTCACTGAATTTTGTCAACAATATGATTTTATAGATTTAGTGCAAACCAACTCTCTTGCAGAACATCAGCCGGGAAGTAAGGTTGTGAGGGCTTTTTATAAAGGATTGGCAGAACTCGATCAAGATTTTGATATTCTTTGCAAGTTTGATGCTGATCTTATTTTTCCGGAAAATTACATCAAAACTTTAAACCAAGCTTTTCAGGAAAACCCTAAACTTGGAATGGCCGGCGGATTTTGTTATATCCAAAAAAACAATACTTGGGAGTTGGAAAATTTAACCAATAAAGATCATCTCCGCGGAGCTTTAAAAACTTATAGAAAAGATTGTTTTAAAGACATTGACGGTTTAAAAGAAGCTATGGGTTGGGATACACTTGATGAACTTTTGGCACAATATCATAATTGGGAGGTAAAAACCTTTGAAAATTTAAAAGTAAAACACCTCAGACCCACCGGGAAATCTTATCAAGAAAAAGCAAAACTCATTTCCGGAGAAGCTTTATATCGCATGCAATATGGAAGCCTAATCAGTTTTATTTCTTCTGCAAAAATGGCTTGGTTAAAAAAAGATTTCAAAGTATTAACCAATAATATGAAGGGTTTTTATACTGCTAAAAAAGAAAAAACCTCCCCCTTGGTTTCCCAAGAAGAAGGTAAATGGATTAGAAAACATAGATGGAAAAATATGTTTAAAAAACTCTTTTAATCTATTACTTCATACAATACTTCTCCTGTTGCAGCACTTGGAAAACTAATTCCCAATAAAGCTGAAATCGTAGGAGCAATATCAACTATCTTCACTTCTTTTGTTGAAGCTCCTTTATTAATTCCTTTTCCATAAAAAAGCATAGGAATATGTGTGTCATAAGTATAAGGACTTCCATGAGTTGATCCTTGTCTTGAATAGCTAATTTCTGAAGGTGCTAAAACATAAGCAACATCTCCACTTCTTTTGGGGTGAAATCCGTTTTTTACTTTTTCTCCAATTTTATCATGGTAAGCTCCTTTTTCTATCATTTCTCTGGTATAAACTTCTGAAATCTTAGGATAATCCATCATAAAAGTATAAACCTCTTTTTCAAGTTCAGTACGCTCTATATTTTTTTCTTTAAGTTTTTCATAATCAAAAAACACTTGGAAATTACTGATATTTGAAATCAAGTCTTCTGTTTTATATTTTTCTTCCACATGTTTTTTTAAATCTTTTCTCAACTCTTTTGTACTAAAATATCCTCCGGGAATATTTTTAGAATTTAAATAAGCCGGCACATGAACTCCCGCATGATCTGCTGTTAAAAAAACTGTGTATTCTCCTTCTCCAACTTTTTTGTCTAATTCTTTTAATAGTTTTGCAATTTCTTGATCCAATCTTAAGTAAGTATCTTGAGCTTCTTTTGAATTTACTCCAAATTTATGTCCTACATAATCTGTTGCAGAATAACTTACCGTCAACACATCTGTAATTTCGTCTTTCCCAAGCTCTTCTCCTTCTAATGCTGCAAGGGTAAAATCTGTTGTGATGCTATTTCCATAAGCAGTATAAAGAAAAACTCCATAACCGCTTTTTCCTTCTTCTTTCAGCTTTTTTAAGTTGTAAGGAAAGGTTTTCCTCCCTTGAATATCTCCTTCAAAATCTGTTGAATCCGGACCACTTTCCACATAAGTTTCAATAGGATATAAAGTTTCCCAATTTTTTAAGTAAGAATCTACTTTACCAGAAGCGTTAAAATCTTCTACCCATTTCGGTAACTCCTCCATATAGTAAGAACTCGAAACAAATTTACCTTCCTCTCCACCAGCAAACCAATAAGCTGCATTTGCTGCATGCCCTGCCGGCAAAACAGACCCTCTGTCTTTTAAAGAAATTCCTATAGTTTTTCCTTTAAACTGCGTGGCCAACCTGTTTTCATCTCCAAAAGTTGAAGCCAATAAATATTTAGGAGATCTTTCTCCTTCACTTCCTTCTGTTCCTAAAGATGAAACTTCATTATTTTCTACAGGAACAACTTTTTCTCCGGTAGTTTTATCATAAAAACTATTTCCAATCACACCGTGATATCTGGGCGTGGTTCCGGTAAAAATAGAAGCATGTCCCGGAGCTGTATAAGTAGGCATATAATTATAATGTGCATTTTTTAAATTATAACCTTCATTTATTAAGCGTTTAAAACCATCTTCTCCATATCTTTCCCAAAAACGCGTGAGATAATCATAACGCATTTGATCTACTACAATTCCAACTACTAATTTTGGTTTAGTATAAATTTCTGTAGAATCTTTTTGATTTTCAAAAAAAGTATTTGCGTTTTCAACTTCTGACTTTACAGTCGAACAAGAAACCAAACCTATGCTTAAAAAAAGTAATAGATTAAAAAAAGGATTAATTTTAAGGATTTTCATAGTAATTATATTAGTTTTCAGATTGAAATTGCGCACAATATAATTATTTCTGCTGGGAAAAGCGCAAGTAATTATTTTTAGTATTTTTGTGTTTCAAAATTCACTGAATGAAATACCTTCATAACATTGGGCAATATTTTATAATGCTTAAAGAAGCTTTTGGAAGAATGACAAAAAGATCAGTTCTTTATGAGCGTTCTTTAAAGGAGATAGATGAGCTAATCATTGATTCTCTTGGAATTGTTTGTTTTCTGTCTTTCTTTATTGGTGGAGTTTTAACTATTCAGACTTCTTTAAACTTATCTAACCCTTTAATTCCAAGAAGTTTAATTGGTTATGCCACAAAACAAGGAATTATCTTAGAGTTTTCGCCTACTTTAGTTTCTATAATTATGGCAGGAAAAGCTGGTTCTTATATCACTTCAAGTATTGGAACAATGCGTGTTACAGAACAAATTGATGCTTTAGAAATTATGGGGATCAACTCTATTAATTACTTGGTTTTCCCAAAGATTGTGGCCATGTTGTTTTATCCTTTCTTAATTGCTATTTCTATGTTTATGGGAATTTTAGGAGGATATGTTACCGGTTCGTTAGGAGGATATATTTCTACAGATGATTTTATTATAGGTCTTCAAACCGATTTTGAAGCTTTTCAAATATTTTATGCTTTTATCAAAACTTTTTTCTTCGGATTAGTTTTGGCAACTATGCCTGCTTATTTTGGATATTATCTTAAAGGTGGTTCTTTAGAAGTTGGAAAAGCAAGCACAGCCTCTTTTGTCTGGACCAGTATAGTACTCATTCTTATCAATTATGTATTGACTCAATTATTATTAAGCTAAATGATTAAAGTAAAAAATCTACATAAAAGTTTTGGAGATCACCACGTTTTAAAAGGAATTTCTGCGGAATTTTCTAAAGGAAAAACCAATTTAATCATCGGGCAATCGGGATCGGGAAAAACAGTTTTCTTAAAATGTTTATTGGGACTTTTAAAACCTGAAGAAGGTTCTATCACTTATGATAAGGAAGATTTCCTAAAAATGACTGAAGAAGAACAACAGATTTTTCGTCAACAATTGGGAATGGTTTTTCAAGGAAGTGCACTTTTTGACACCATGAATGTTGGTGATAATGTAATGTTTCCTTTACGCATGTTTTCTTCTATGAATCCGGAAGAGCGATATGACAGAATGATTGAGGTTTTAAAACGCGTGGGATTAGAAAATGTTGAAGACAAAGCTCCTTCAGAACTCAGTGGAGGAATGCAAAAACGTGTGGCTATTGCCAGAGCTATTGCCAATAATCCAAAATATTTATTTTGTGATGAACCCAACTCAGGTTTAGATCCTGAAACTGCCACAATGATAGATAATTTAATTCAAGAAATCACCCATGAATATGATATCACCACAGTGATAAATACGCATGATATGAATTCTGTTTTAGAAATTGGAGAAAATATTATTTTCTTAAAATTTGGAGAAATAAAATGGCAAGGAACTAATAAAGAAGTATTTAGAACAGATAACAAAGCAATTTCAGAATATATTTACTCTTCTGATTTGTTTAAAGAAGTTAGAAAAGCTCATTTAAATAAATAGTTTTTACCCTAAATCTTTTCCAAACTTTTCTTGTACTTTTTGTCGAGTTTCTTTGATTTCTTGCTCAGCAGATTTAGGGTAAATCATTAAGATTTTTTCATTTTCTACAATAACAAAATTGTTTAAATCTTTTACTACAACTATTTTTCCTTTTGGTGCTCTGATAATGTTTTCTCGAGAATTTTCAAGTAATACTTCTGTGTTTACAATCACATTTTCTTCTTCATCTTTTTCTAATTTATCATATAAAGATCCCCAAGATCCCAAATCATTCCAATCAAAATAAACAGGTAAAACTTCTACATTTGTAGCTTTTTCCATAATTCCATAATCGATGGAAATATTTTCTGCTTCTGGATAAGCAGTTTTCAAAAAAGCTTCTTCTTCTGAAGTATTTAAATAAGAAAACCCTTGGTTTAACAATTCATACATTTCCGGAAGATAAGTTTCAAAAGCTTTGCTCAAACATTGTGTCCCGGAAATAAAAATTCCGGCATTCCACAGGTAATTTCCGGCTTTTAAAAATGTTTTTGCTGTATCATAATCTGGTTTTTCTGTAAATTTTTCTACTTTTTTTACAGTTGAAACATCTTCTTTATCATATTTAATATATCCATAACCCGTGTGAGGAAAACTCGGTTGAATTCCCAAAGTCATGATGGTGTTATCTTTTTTACTAACATCAAAAGCGGTTTTCACATCTTCTGCAAATTTTTCTTCATCTTCTATCCAATGATCACTTGGCGCAACAATCATCATTGCATTTGGATTTTCTTTTTGAATTTTTAAAGCTGATAATAAAATACAAGGTGCAGTATTTCTCATCTCCGGTTCAAGAACAATTTGTCTGTCCGTAATTTGAGGTAAATTTTCTTTTACCAATTCTTCATACAAATCATTGGTAAGAATAAATATATTTTCCTGTGGAATAATTTTTGCTAAACGATCATAAGTTTTTTGTATTAAAGTTTGACCGGTTCCCAACAAATCTAAAAACTGTTTAGGAAGTGCTTTTCTGCTCAAAGGCCAAAATCTTGAACCCACTCCACCGGCCATAATTACTGCATAATAATCAGTATTCATAAATTCATTTTTGATTAATATATTTTATTTTATGGTGTTTTGATCACCTCTACCTCAGCATTGGGTTGAAAAACATAAACCCTTCCGGTTTTCAACTCTACACACTCATATCGCTTTATGCGTTTTCTTCCTTTTTTGAATACTTTTCCGTTATAAATCCGAAAAGTTGTTCCCAAAGGAATTTCAAATATATAATTTTTCCCGTTTTTAGGGTCATAACTTCTTAAAGCAATTGATAAATGTGCATCTGTATCACTACTGGCTTTCGGATTTTTGAAATGTCTTGCCAAAAGTGGTAATAAATCTGAAGGAAAAACTTCCGGTGTCAAAAAAGGAATCATCAAGTGCTGAAAAGTATATTTCCATTCTTTTCCGTGTGGTTTTATAAATCTGCCGTACTTTTGAAAAGCCACTAAATGTGCTATTTCATGAATTAAAGTCACCAAAAATCGATAAGGATTCAAATTTGCATTTACAGTAATTTGATGCTGTCCATTCGGCAATCTTCTATAATCTCCATGTCTGGTTTTGCGTTCATTGACAATTTTTAAATATACCTGATGCTGTTTAATCATCTTAAAAACAGGATCAACAGCTCGTTCAGGAAGATATTTAGAAAGAATGTTTTTCATATTTTGGAACAACAATAATACATAAAAGCAAGCTGATTTTCAACCTCTTCCTTTTCTAATTATCTTTTAAGGTGTGGAATTGGAAACTTGTAAAACTTTTCCGTTAAAAACTTTATTTCCATTTAAAGCAAAATCATAAATATAATTTGCCATTTCCACAGGTTGCAATCTGGCTTCTGCTCCGGGAAAAGCTTCTTCAAACATTTCCGTTTGCACTGCTCCTAAAGCCAACGCGTTAAAAACAGGACCTTTTTCTTTATACTCTTCTGCCAGAATTTCCATGAGATTTATCACCGCTGCTTTACTCGAACTATATGCAGTTAAACCCGGAAATTTCACACTTCCTTGAATTCCACCCATACTGCTGATGGCAATCACATGCCCATCTTTCTTCATAAAAGGCAATAAACTTTGTGTCAATCCATACACGCCAAAAATGTTTGTTTCATAAACTTCTCTTACTTTCTCCAATGAAATATTTTCAAAATCTCCTTTTAAAAACTGTCCTGCATTATGAATTAAAACATCTACTTTTTGCCATTTTTCCTTTACATAATCTTTTACTTTTTGAATGTCTTCAGGTTTTCCAATATCAAAAGAAAAACTTTCTAAGTTTTCTAATTTCAACTCTTGAACAGGTTTTTCATTTCTGGATAAAGCCAAAACTTGGTGGGCATTTTCTGCGAACTTTTTAGCCAATTCAAATCCAATCCCTCTACTGGTTCCGGTGATAATTATATTTTTTTTCATTTTCTTTATATTACATATTTCATTAAAATCAATTGTTTTGACGCAATTGAATTTCTTTTCTTTCTGAATCTACTAAATTATGAATTCCGGGAATACTCTCTTGGATTAATTCTTCCATAAAATCAAAATCTAATAAATCTATCTCATCACTAACTTTATGATAATGCTGATAATTATCAAAAGTAAAAGTTGATAACGTATGCGCAGGAATAAAAAACTTCAAATAAAACGGATAATTATCACTTCTTGCAAAAAGCTGTTGCTTTTCTTCTCCTTCAAAAAATCCCAACGTATTTTTTTGTGTGGATTTATTAAAAACTTCCGAAAAATTAGAGATATGAAATCCGGTGAGATAAGCTTTGTATTCCGAATGATTTTGAGGAACGCCAATCATTTCAAAATTCAACATAGTATATAAGTCAATTTCTTCTTTTTTTAATTTTTCTGCCAGATGAGTAGAACCTTTCAGCCCTTTTTCTTCTGCTGAAAAAAGAATAAAAAGCATACTTCTTTTAGTTTCTTTTGCAGCAAAATATTTTGCCAATTCTAAAACTGCAGAAGTCCCAGAGGCATTGTCATTTGCTCCATTATAAACAGGATTTTCTTTATTTAAAACAGAAGTCCCCAAATGATCATAATGTGCTCCTAAAATCACAAATTCATTTTTTAATTCCGGATCTTTTCCTTCTTTAAAAGCAATTAAATTATAAGCGGTTTTATTTTCTACAAAAAAACTATCTCTATAAGTTTTAAAATAGGGAGATAATTGAGCTTCTTCAAATTGTTTTTCTATATAACGAGCAGCTTTTTCAATTCCTTCTGTTCCGATTTCTCTGCCTTTCAATTCATCAGCTGCTAAAAATGCTATGTTTTTTTTAATGTTTTCAGCTTTTATTTCATAAGATTTTTGAGTTGTTTTCAAATCTTGAACTTGACAACTCATCAAAAGAATTAATATGATAAAACTGATTTTTTTCATAATAATAGAAATATACTTTCAGCAATTTACTGTTTTAAATACTGCTATAAAAAAAGGACTATTTCCTCTTTTAGAAATAATCCTTTATACTGTTATTTTTATAAAAATCTTATTCTAAAACAGAATAATCACCAATACTAATTGCGGTGAAATCTCCATCATATTTAGCATGATTTCCAATCATGGCATTATCTAATTTTGCATTTAAAATTTCAGAATTCGTTTGGATTAAGCTATTTTTTATAGTTGAATTTTCAACTTTTGTATGATTTCCTATAGAAACATTTGGACCTACAGTGCTGTTTTTAAGCTCCACATTTTCTCCGATAAAACAAGGAGGAATTATTTTAGAATTTTCCAACTTAGCAGATTCAGCTACTAACTCTTCCCCTTCTTCATGAAGGAAATTCAACATTCTTCCATTGGTTTCTACAGCTACATTTTTATTTCCGCAATCCATCCAAGCATCAACTTTTCCGGGTTTAAAAACATATCCTTTAGCCCACATTTTTTTGATTCCGTCATTGATTTGGTATTCTCCGCCGTGCATTAAATTCTCATCTAAAACTTCTTGCAACTGCTCTTTTAAAATCCCTACATCTTTGAAATAATAAATTCCAATTACTGCTAAATCCGAAACTTTTTCTGTTGGTTTTTCTACTAAATCTGTGATTTCTTCAGCTTCGTTAAGTTTTACCACTCCATAAGCTTCCGGATTTTCCACTTGTTTTACCCACATCACTCCATCTGCAGAAGTGTCTAAAGTAAAATCAGCTTTAAAAAGTGTGTCTGCATAAGCCACCACTGCCGGACCCTGTAAAGAATCCTGTGCACACATAATAGCATGCCCTGTTCCTAAAGGTTTATCTTGAATATAAACACTTCCTTTAGCTCCAAGATTTTCAGCAATTTTTATCAAATCTTTTTCTACTTCTTCTCCAAAATCTTTTCCGATGATAAAAGCAATTTCTTCTACTTTTTCTTCTAAAACTTTTGCAATATCTTCAACCAAACGATGAACGATAGGTTTTCCTGCAATCGGAATTAATGGTTTTGGAACTGTTAAAGTATGCGGACGAAGTCGAGAACCACGACCGGCCATAGGAACAATTATTTTCATGATATTTTATTTTTTGCTGATAATTTATAATTCGGGCAAAGATATAAAAAACATTTTTTAGTGCTTGCCTGTACTCCCAAAACCTCCTGCTCCTCTTTCGCTTTCTTCTAAAGTTTCCACTTCTTTCCAATCCACTTTTTCATGTTTGGCAATTATCATTTGAGCAATTCTTTCTCCATCTTTTATGATAAAATCTTCTTCTGATAAATTCACCAAAATCACACCGATTTCTCCTCTGTAATCCGCATCAATTGTTCCTGGAGAATTCAACACTGTAACCCCGCTTTTTATAGCCAATCCACTTCGCGGACGAACTTGCGCTTCATATCCAACCGGTAATTCTATAAACAAT
The DNA here is from genome assembly GCA_021793375.1 of Bacteroidota bacterium. GTDB lineage: Bacteria > Bacteroidota > Bacteroidia > Flavobacteriales > Flavobacteriaceae > JAJYSO01. The sequence continues at coordinate 27,666 of JAJYSY010000005.1, forward strand.
CCGGTTTTTACAATAGTTCTTCCCATTGGTTTTAAAGTGATTTCTCCTTCAAGGTTTGCTCTCAAGTCCATTCCGGCTGAAGCAGGCGTTGAATAATGTGGTAAATCGTGTTTTGATTTACTGATGATTTTTACTTTCATAATTTTAATTTTTTATGTTTTTATAATTCGTTGTAGCTCTTCTTTTTCTCCTAAATAAATAATTCCCATAAAAATAATCAATAAGCTTATTCCTACGAAATAGTTTTCTCTAAATCCGTAAAAGGAAATCATAGAAAAAGCAACAGCCAAAAAGAGGTAAGCCAATATTTTTTTAGTGTGATAAGGAATCGGGTAGTATTTTTGTCCCCAATAAAAAGACAAAAACATCATTGATCCATAAGCTGCCAAGGTGGAAATTGCTGCACCTATATACCCAATACTCGGAATGAGTAAAAAGTTTGCAACAATAGTAATCGTGGCTGCAATCATAGAAATAAATCCTCCGAATTTTGTTTTATCTGTCACTTTATACCACACAGAAAGGTTGTAATAAATTCCTAAAAAAAGATTTGCCAATAAGATAATCGGAACAATATCCATAGCTTCCCAATAAGCTTCATCACTGATTAAAAGTTTTTTCAATAAATCTGAAAAAACCATAACCATCACCAAGATAAAAGATCCGAAAATAGTAAAGTATTTTGTGATATCTGCATAGGTTTTTTTCGCGTTTTTATTTTCTGCATGACTAAAGAAAAAAGGTTCTATTCCCAATCTAAAAGCAGTAGAAAACAAAGTCATGAAAATACTGAGTTTATAACAAGCTGCATAAATTCCCAATTCACTTTTAGCGATATCTTTTGGCAAAAGATATTTCATCATAATTCGATCTGAAGCTTCATTAATTGCATAAGCCAATCCGGCAATTAAAACCGGAAAAGCATAACGCATAATTCTTTTCCAAAGTTGTGTGTTGAATTTGAATTTGAGTTTAAGATAAAAATCCATCAACAAAAACAAAGTAAATAAGCTGGCGATAAAATTTGCTATAAATATATATTCTATCTGGAAATCAGGCAGATATATCTTTTGTAGAAATGTTGAATTTACAGACCAATCTTTTAAATAAGCCAAGAAAAAAATGTTTAATCCCACATTAATCATCACATTGATGATTTTCAGAAAAGCATATTTTATGGGTTTTTCTTTGGCTCTCAACCAAGCAAAAGGAATAACTACCAAAGCATCCAACACTAAAATTCCTATTCCCAACCGGACAACTTCTACAGAAATATCTGCGATATAAGCAAGTTGATGCTGAAACAACAATCCTAAAATTAGAAAAAACAAAGAACTTCCAATCAATGACCAAGCAGAAGTATTGATGACTTCTTCTTGATCTTCTTCTTTATGAAAAAACCTAAAAAAAGCGGTTTCCATTCCGTAAGAAAGAATTACATTGAAAACCACAAAATAAGCAAACACATTAGAAACTTCTCCATAACTTTCTGTGGGAAGATAACGGGTGTGAAGTCTTACCAACAAATAATTTAAAATTCTTGGCAAAACTGTTGCTACACCGTAAATAAAGGTTTGTTTGAATAATTTTTTGAACACTACAAAAAACGAACTTATTTTTACGGCTAAAGTATTAATTTTAAACCGCTTTTCTATTTTTATTTAGGAAATTATTAAAGCTGAAAGTCCATAGACTTCTTTTAATTGCTTTAATTTTGCTTTTTAAAGGAGTTTTAAAAAATTTTAATCTTTAAATAATCAATTCGGGATTTATGGCAAAAATCAATGAAACTACTCTTGAAATTAATTTACAAGCTTTAGCGCATAATTATCATTTTTTTCGAAATAATATTTCTCAGAAAATTAAATTTATGGGCGTGGTAAAAGCTTCTGCTTATGGTAGTCACACGGTTGAAATTGCTAAAAAACTAACAGATTTAGGTGCAGATTATTTAGCGGTGGCTTATACTCAAGAAGGTATAAAATTGAGAAAAGCAAATCTTAAAATTCCCATTCTTGTTTTTCATCCTCTTCCCATACATTTTGAAGAAATTATTACACATAAACTAACTCCTTCTATTTTTAGTAAAAGAAATTTATCCGCTTTTATAAAAACTGCAGAAAAATTAAAATTGGAAAATTACCCTATTCATTTAAAACTCAACACCGGAATGAATCGTTTGGGTTTTAATGAAAATGATTTGGATTTTATTTTGGAAAAAATCACCAAAACAAAAGCGATAAAAGTAGAAGGTGTTTTTTCTCATCTTGCGGCAAGTGAAGATAAAAACGAAAAAGAATTCACTTTAAATCAATTGGAAAAATTTCAAATTTTCTGCAAAAAAATTTCTTCTTATTTAAATTATCGATTCACAAAACATATTTGCAATACTTCAGGAATATTAAATTACCCTCAAGCTCACTTTGATATGGTGCGCTGCGGAATTGGTTTATATGGATATGGAAATGCAGTTGAAATAGACAAGAAACTAAAACCCATCGCTTCTTTAAAAACTATTATTTCTCAAATTCATTATCTTAAAAAAGGAGATTCTGTAAGCTATAACAGAAAATTTAAAGCAGAAAAATCTATGAAAATCGCTACTCTTCCTTTGGGTTATGCAGATGGAATTCATCGCGATTTCGGCAACAAAAACATTAAATTTTATTTCAAAGAAAAACCCGTTCCTATCATCGGAGATATTTGTATGGATATGATAATGATAGATATTTCCGGAATTGATGGCAAAGAAGGAGAAGAAGTTTTAATTTTTGATGCACAACAAAATGCAGAAAAATTAGCACAAACCGTAAACACCATTTCTTATGAATTACTCACCGGAATTTCTTCACGGGTGAAAAGAGTTGTTTTGGCATAGAACAAAGAATTTCTAAAAAACAACCTTTAACTTTGCTTAAAAACGAGGTAATTTAAAGAGATTTTCTTAAATTCGGCAACCTCATAAAATTAAGATTTAAATACAATAAAAAAATACAATAATGAGTAAAAACATTGCTAAAGAGTTTGGTATAGAAGAAGCTTTAAAAGAATTAGGAATAGGCAAAGAAATCAATGGAACAGCTATTGGAAATGATTTTTTTGCAAGCGGAGAAACCATAGAATCATATTCTCCTGTTGATGGACAGTTAATCGGAACGGTAAAATGCACAACAAAAGAAGATTATGAAAAAGTTGTGGAAGCTGCCGAAAAAGCTTTTAAAGAATGGAGAATGATTCCTGCGCCAAAACGCGGAGAAGTCGTTCGTCAGTTTAATGAAGAATTACGCAGATTAAAGGAACCTTTAGGGAAATTGGTTTCTTATGAAATGGGGAAATCTTATCAAGAAGGATTAGGAGAAGTTCAAGAAATGATTGACATCTGTGATTTTGCTGTGGGACTTTCCAGACAACTTTACGGATTAACCATGAAAAGTGAACGTCCGGGACATAGAATGTTTGAACAATACCATCCTTTAGGAATTGTTGGTGTCATCACTGCTTTTAACTTCCCTGTTGCTCCTTGGGCTTGGAATGTTGCTTTGGCTTGGGTTTGTGGAGATCCATCTATTTGGAAAGGATCAGAAAAAACTCCTATCACTACTTTAGCTTGTCAAAAAATTATTGCTAATGTATTAGAGAAAAATAATATGCCTGCAGGTATTTCTTGTGTAGTTACCGGAAATGCTGAAGTAGGTAAATTTATGACAAAAGATACTCGTCTTCCTTTAATTTCTGCTACAGGATCTACTCCAATGGGAAGAGCTGTTGGACAAGACGTAGCTGCTCGACTTGGAAAATCTTTGTTAGAATTAGGAGGAAACAACGCAATTATCGTAACGCCAAATGCAAATATTAAAAACACTGTTATCGGAGCTGTTTTCGGAGCTGTAGGAACGGCAGGACAACGCTGTACTTCAACACGTCGTTTGATTATCCATGAAGAGGTTTATGATGAAGTGAAAAATGCTATTGTCAATGCTTATAAACAAATTCGCATTGGAAATCCATTAGATGAAAACAACCACGTTGGACCGCTAATTGATACAGATGCAGTAAAAATGTATCAAGATGCCATTGAAAAAGTAAAACAAGAAGGCGGAAAAATGTTGGTAGAAGGAAAAGTTCTTGATGGAGAAGGTTATGAATCCGGATGTTATGTTGAACCTTCTATTGCAGAAGTTACCAATGAATTACAAATTGTTCAAGATGAAACATTTGCACCTTTATTATACTTAATCAAATATTCAGGAGATTTACAAAATGCTATCGATTTACAAAATGGTGTAAAACAAGGATTATCTTCTGCTATTATGACCGACAGCTTACGTGATTCTGAGCGTTTCTTATCTGCTGAAGGTTCTGATTGTGGAATTGCAAACGTAAACATCGGTACTTCAGGTGCTGAAATCGGTGGTGCTTTTGGAGGAGAAAAAGACACTGGTGGTGGTCGTGAATCAGGTTCTGATGCTTGGAAAATCTATATGCGTCGTCAAACCAACACGATTAATTATACTACAGAATTACCTTTAGCACAAGGAATTAAATTCGACCTTTAATTCTTTAAGTGTTTTTATCACTATAAAAAAATCCGTTTTTCTGAGTTTAGAAAAACGGATTTTTATTTGTTGATTATTTTTCTGACTTAATTTTCCAAAAGCTTCAACAGCTCTTTTGTAGCAGTTTGTCCTTTGTCTTTATTATACCAAGTTTGTAAATCTTTTTCATAAGTTTCAAAATCCACTTCTTTTTCTCTGGCTTCCAAAAATATATCTTGTGCAGGTTTAGGACGTGGTCCCCAAGTTCCTTCCACAGTTTTTTCTTTAGGATTAAAAGCGATTAATTTAGGAATAGATTTTCCTCCATTCGTTAGAAAATCATTCATCAAGTCAAGATTTTCTTCACGCAAAACAATTTTCAATTCAATGTTTTCATTTGCTTCCGCAATTTTATTGATAATCGGAATACTGTGCGCCGCATCTCCACACCAACCTTCAGACAATACCACCCAAATGATATTTTTCTTGTATTTTTTTATTTGTTCAAGTTGTTCTACAGAAAGTTTAAAAGTTTTATCCCAACGCTTCATTCTTCTGATTCCCAATTTTGAATAATGAACAAAATCTTCTCCGGCATCTTTTGTAGTAGATTTATTTTCTTTTAATAAGTCTTCAATTAATTTTTCATATTCTATATAATTATAAGCTTTTTCTAAACTTTCTTCTATGTGTTGAACTGTATTTTCTTTTACTTCTATAATTTTATTCATCATTTATAAGATTTTTCACAAAGTTGGATAAAACTTAATATATTTGATCAAATTTACTGCTAAATATATGTCAAAAATACGTTGTGCTTGGTGTGAAGGAAATGATTTATATCAACAATATCATGATGAAGAATGGGGTGTTCCTGTTTATGATGATAATGTATTTTTTGAATTTCTTCTTTTAGAAAGTTTTCAAGCCGGATTAAGTTGGATTACTATCCTCAAAAAAAGAGAAAATTTTAGAAAAGCTTTTGATGATTTTAATTATCATAAAATCGCAAAATATACCGATGAAAAGATTGAAAAACTACAGCAAGACAAAGGAATAATTAGAAATAAATTAAAGATAAATGCAGCAGTAAATAATGCAAAACGTTTTATGGAAATCCAAAAAGAATTTGGAAGTTTCAGTAAATATATTTGGAAATTTGTAGGAGGAAAACCTATAAAAAATAAAGTTGAAAACTATAAAAACCATCAAACCACTTCTCCGGAAAGCGATAATCTAAGCAAAGATTTAAAAAAACGTGGTTTCAAATTTGTAGGTTCTATTATGGTTTACTCTTTAATGCAAGCCACAGGATTAGTCAATGATCATGAAGAAAGATGCTTTAAAACACAGCATTAAATTAAAGTTATTTCAAAAATTTTAAAAATTCCCTACGCGGAATTTCTTCTGCCCCCAAAAACTTTCCAAATGTTTGCTGTAAACTTGACAATCTATTAATTTAACTCCTTCTGATTGAAGTTTTTCAACCAAGCTGATAAATCCATATTTTGAAGCATTACTTTGTTTGCTAAACATACTTTCTCCACAAAAAACTTTTTTCTCTTTTAAATAAACCCCATACAATCCACCTACTAATTCTGTGTTTCTCCATACCTCAACAGAATGAGCAAATCCTAATTTATGAAGTTGATTATAAGCTTTTTTAATAGCAGAAGTAATCCAAGTTCCCTCTTGATTAGGTCGATAAATTTCTGCACAATTTTCTATAACCTTTTTAAAGTCTTGGTTATAAGTTACCTTAAAAGCTTGATTTCTAAAAAGTTTTTTCATGCTTTTAGAAACTTTAATTTTCTCCGGAAATAAAACCATTCTCGGATCGGGAGACCACCATAAAATCGGTTGATTTTCTGAATACCATGGAAAAATTCCCAAATGATAAGCAACCCATAACCTCTCCGGGTGAAGATCTCCACCCACAGCGAGTAAACCTTCTTCATCAGCAAATTCAGGATCGGGAAAATGATATTTAGCTTTCTTTTTCACAACAAGTTTTTAAAATAGAAAATCCGGAAAATCTCCGGATTTCTATCAATTCAATTTATAAATTTCTTTTTAGAATGGCAAATCATCTTCTTCATCTCCATCTAAATCAAAATCAGTTCCCGATGCCGGTTCAAAATCATTTTCAGCCGGTGGTGGTGGCATACTTCCTCCTTGTGATGCTGCAGGTTGTAAAGCTTCAATTCTCCATCCATTAATAGAGTTGAAAAATTTAGTTTCTCCTTGCGGACTCACCCAATCTCTACCTCTTAAATTAATTCCAATTTTCACCATTTGTCCTTTTCTGAAATTATCTAACAAATTGGTTTTATCTTGGATAAATTCAATCAATAAATGCTGAGGATATTGCTCTTGTGTTGTGATTACCATCTCTCTTTTTCGAAACCCATTATTTCCATATTCTTTGGTTTCAAAAATCTCTCTGATCTTTCCTTCTACTTCCATAACTACTTATATTGTTTTTACTGTTTTTGCTAATAAAATGCTCCAAGCTTCATAGATTTTATCCTCTCTTAGATATTCTTGAGCTTTTGCATGAATTTCTTTAATTGTACTATTATTTATAAAGTTCTCCAAATTATTTTCATCTACATATTGATCTGCAACAGTCAATTCGGGTTGTTTTTCTATTCCGGCTAATTTTGCCAAATCATTTCCTGTCAAAACTTCACTGGTTCTGATATTTTCTGGTAGCTGATCTACTCCCATTCCGGTAATCCCTAAAGGTTTTGGCAATTCAAACATCCCATTTTGAGCACGGGTGTACCAGCTTCCTCCCATTCGAGCTACTTGATCTAATTTATATTGATCGATTTTATCATCATCAAACATGACATTTTTATCAATATGAATTTTTACCACCTCACAAACCACCAGATTTGCTGCTCCCGGATTTTCTGTGATGTAAACAATTTCTCTTACTTTACATTCAAACTGCACCGGAGATTCTGCTACGCGTTTGGCTTTTACCAAATCCGAATCCAACATGGTTAACCCCACTTTATCAAATTCATTGATTTCTGCTGCATAATCAGTACTTGCCAAAGAACTTTGCTGAACCATATCATAATTTACGATATTTATCACCACTTCTTTTATTTCTTCTACATTTCGCAAAGTGTCTTTTGTTGTTCCATCACTGATGCGTCTCATAGGCGAAAAAACCAAAATCGGCGGATTTGCTCCAAAGAAATTAAAACAACTAAAAGGCGTAAGATTAGAAATCCCGTCTTTGCTTATTGTGCTCACCAAAGCTATAGGACGAGGACCTACAGAACTTGCCATTAAGCCGTAAAATTTTTTAATTGGAATATCTTGTGGAGTAACTGAATACATTTGAAAATAATTTATTTTTTACAAAGATAAAAATTCCAAACAGAATGAAAGAGTTTCGCTATAAACTTGATTTTAAAAATCCTTATCTTTCTGCTTTCAAATAGATTTTATGGCTTTTTCAGATAAAAAAAATTTACTCCGCTGGATTATTATTCTTACTTCTATTGCATTTTTAGGCTTATTTTTATGGAGTATTACTTCTTTTTTTAACGAACTTAAAAAAGAAGAACGCAAAAAAATGGAAATTTATGTGGATGCTTTAACCGAGCTGAGCAAAGAAGATAATCCTGATCATTTCAATACTTTTTCTTTAGCTATTATTGAAAAAAACACCACTACCCCGATGATAATGTATTCGGTAAAAGGAGAAGTATATCAAGCTAAAAACATTTCAGATGAAGAAGAATTATCTCAAGAGGAATTAAAGTCTTTGGCAGAAACATTTTCCCAACAATATGATCCTATAGAAGTGAAAAGTCAAGGTGAACTTTTTGATATTGTTTATTATGGAAACTCAAGCTTTATCAATAAAACAAAGTATTTTCCTTTAATCATATTTGCGGTGATTTTAGTGTTTTCAGGAATTCTTTATTTTTTCTATACCATCTCTAAATCCAATGAACAAAACAAACTTTGGGCAGGAATGGCAAAAGAAACTGCACACCAAATCGGGACGCCTTTATCTTCTTTAGTGGGTTGGATTGAAATTTTAAAAACCGAAGATGTAGATCCTGATTATTTGATGGAAATGGAAAAAGATATCGAAAGATTTAAAACCATAACTGATCGTTTTTCTAAAATTGGCTCTATTCCTACTTTAGAAAAAGCAGATTTGGTAGAAACTGCCACTAATTCTTTTGAATATTTAAAAAATAGAAGTTCTAAACTGATTAATTTTTCTTTAGAAAAACCCGATGACCCGATTTTTGTTTATTTAAACAAGCAACTTTTAAACTGGACCATAGAAAATTTAGTCAAAAATGCTATAGATGCAGTTCGTGGAAAAGGAAAAATAAAATTAACGATTACAGCAGATAATAAATGGGCTTATTTATTAATCAGCGACACCGGAAAAGGAATTTCAAAAAGGAATTACAAAAGAATTTTTAAACCCGGAGAAACTTCCAAAAAAAGAGGTTGGGGTTTAGGGTTATCTTTAGCAAAAAGAATTGTTGAGCAATATCACAACGGAAGAATAAAAGTTCTAAAAAGTGAAATCGGAAAAGGAACCACTTTTGAAATCAGAATAAGAAAAGCTTAAAATGTTATTTCTTTAATAATTTCTCACAAGCTTCTTGTTCAAATCCGGCAATGATGATTGGAGGTTTTGACCAGCTTTTGACATCATTTGCAGTTAAAATCGGATAAGCAGAACTGTCTCCGCCTGCAGGAGTTGTTGCTCCATAAACCACTTGTTTTATTTTTGTTTGTCTGATGAGGTAAGCACACATAAAACAAGGTTCTACTGTTGTATATAAAACAGCCTCAGAAAGATTTCGATGTCCTAATTTTTCTATGGCTTTCAAAATTGCCAAATTTTCTGCGTGGCTCATTATAGCCGGCAAAAAATCTTCTCCTTCCATAGCTTCTGCAAGAATTTCATCTTTTAAAACCAATACAGAACCCACTGCTGTTTTATGATTTGCTTTTGCTTCAGCAGCGAGTTCTATACAGCGTTTCATATATTTTTGATGATTTTCCATCTAAAAACTAAGCATTCATTTCTTCAAAAGTTTTACCAATACTTTCTGCTGTTTCTTTAAACTCCGTTTCGCTCAACTCTGTGATTTGTTTGAAGTCAATATCTTTCATTTCATTTAACGGAATCAAATGCACATGCACATGAGGGACTTCTAAACCTACTACAGCCAATCCTACTCTATTGCAAGAAATCGTTTTTTCTATGGCTAAAGCCACTTTTCTTGAAAAACGCATCAGCTCCATATAAGTTTCTTCTTTTAAATCCCAAACCTTATCTACTTCTTCTTTTGTAATACATAAAGTGTGTCCTTTTGTGTTGGGCCTGATATCTAAAAAAGCGTAAAATTTTTCTGTTTCTGCTACTTTATATGAAGGGATTTCGCCTTTTACTATTTTGGTAAATATTGATGACATCTTGATTTTTTTATAAAATTAATATCCTAATACCGTTCTCACTCTTTCTAAGGTTGACTGAGCAACTACTTTAGCTTTGTTTGCTCCTTTTTCAAGTGCGGCATCTATTTCATTTTTATTCTCCATAAAATAAGCAAATTTCTCACGTTGATCTTTATATTTTTCTAAAATCAACTCATATAAAGCTGTTTTGGCATGACCATATCCAAAACCTCCAGCTTCGTATTTTTGACGCATTTCTTTTATTTGCTCTTCTGAAGCGATAAGTTTATAAATATTAAAAACATTACAAGTATCCGGATTTTTAGGTTCTTCAAGTGGTGTACTATCGGTTTGAATACTCATCACTTGTTTTCTCATCTTTTTATCAGATTGGAAAATATTGATGAAATTCCCTCTTGATTTACTCATTTTTTCTCCATCTGTTCCGGGAATTATTTGTGTGTTTTCTACAATTTTAGCTTCCGGTAAAACAAAAATTTCTTTTCCTATTTGAGCATGAAATCTTGAAGCTACATCTCGCGTCATTTCTATGTGCTGCATCTGATCTTTCCCCACAGGAATATATTTGGCGTCATACAATAAAATATCTGCTGCCATCAACATAGGGTAGGTAAACAATCCTGCGTTTACATCATCTAATCTTCCCGCTTTATCTTTAAAAGAATGTGCTAAGGTTAATCTTTGATAAGGAAAAAAACAATTTAAATACCAAGTTAATTCAGTGGTTTCAGGCACATCACTTTGTCTGTAAAAAACTGTTTTTTCGGTATTTAATCCAAAAGACAACCAAGCAGCGGCAACAGCATAAGTATTTTCTTTTAAAATTTTTGCATCTTTGATTTGTGTCAAAGTGTGTAAGTTTGCAATAAATAAAAAAGAATCATTTTCTGAAGCATTTGCCATCTCAATAGCTGGAATAATTGCTCCTAAAAGATTGCCTAAATGAGGAACTCCTGTACTTTGAACTCCGGTGAGAATACGAGACATATTTTTCAATTTTTGGTAAATATAATTTATTTCTTTTGAAACTGAAGTTGAAGTTTAAATCGTTCTTAAAATGAAGATTTATTTTCTGATTCTAAATTATTAATTTTGCCGACTATGAATTGGTTTTTAAAAATAATAAATGCTTTATATCGCGTTTGGTTTTATATGCTTGTTGCTATAGCCACTTTTGTGTTATTTCCTTTTCTGTTTATTTTTACCATTAAAGAAACTCATTATGCTACTTTTTATAAAGTTGCTCGCATCTGGGGCGGAATTATTCTTTATGGAATGGGTTTTTATCCTGTGGTAAAAAGACTTGAAAAACTCGAGAAAGGAAAAAGCTATATTCTGATTGCCAATCACAGTTCTATGTTAGATATTATGCTGATGTATTGCGTGATTCGCACACCTTTTGTATTTGTGGGCAAAAAAGAATTGACAAAAATCCCTGTTTTTGGATTTTTCTATAAACGTTCTTCCATAATAGTGGATCGCAGTAATTTACGCAGTAGAAATGCAGTTTTTGCACAAGCACAAAGAAGAATTGACCAAGGAAACAGTATCTGTCTTTTTCCTGAAGGAGGAGTTCCAAAAAATTATAATCTCATATTAGATCGTTTTAAAGATGGTCCTTTCAGAATGGCTATAGATCATCAAATTCCAATTGTTCCCATTGTTTTTTATGACAATAAAAAAGCTTTTCCTTATTCTTTTAGAAAAGCTCATCCGGGAAAATTAAGAGTAAAGATATTCCCTCCTATTTCTACTAAAAACCTTAAAGTTCAAGAAGATAAATCAAAACTCAAAGAACAAACAAGAACTTTGATTTACAACGAATTAAAAAAACCTGAATTTTAATTTAAAACTTAAAACTCACTCCGGAATAAACTCCTAAATAATAAGGTCTGAATCCGGCAGTTTTTCCGCTGAATCCATTTATTTGATATTTAAATGAAGGCTCTAAATTAAGGATGAACATTTCTGTGAGTTTATAATCAAATCCCAACCCAATATTGGTGGTAAAACTTACTCCATTTACATTTTCTGCTCTTCCCAGCTCTGTAGATCCCATATCGGAATTAATTCTGACTGCATCATCACTCAACAATAAAGTGCTGGCTCCTCCAACAATATTAATTCCAAAGCGTTTTTCTAATAAAGCATATTCTATCTCTACCGGAATTTCAAGATATTCTAATTGTTGATTTAATTTTCCTTGCGTAAAAGGAGTCTCATTTTGAGTTAAAAATTCTTCCGGTTTTGCAATATTTTGTTGATTTTTTAAAACCTTGATGTTTTGTGCTTGTATATTATTTTCTACTCCTTTTAAAGATTTTCCCTGTGCAGAAGAGGTGAAGGCAACATCAGCAGTGTTATAACTCATATTTATTTTACTGATTCCAGTTCTGACTTTTATTTTTTCATTTACAGCATAAGAAAACCCTATTCCGTATGCCATGGTTACTTCTCCTGAAGATTTATTGTCAGAAAGAATAGGATCTACGGCACTTCCTCCGCTTAAACTATTGTAATAAACCGGCGCAACATTTGGCGTAATCGCCATCCTGTTTTGGATTTTCTCTTTTGTTTCTTCTTTTTCTGTTGATTTTGCTATTTCTTCTAAAAGAGATTGCTCTTCTTTTTCTTGAAAATTATCTTCATCAAGTGAAAAATCAATTTTTTCTTCTATTGAATTCTTATTGTTTTTCGTCAAAAAACGCTTAAAATCGAGATAGTAATCTCCTTGATTTTCTGGTTTTTCTTCTTTCAAGAAATCTTCTATATTTTTTGAAAAATATGTTTTATCACTAATGATTTGATTTTTTTCTTCTTTTGAAGCAGTAGTTTTTTCTTCAAAATTTTCTTCTGAAGAAATAGCTATTTCAATTTCTTCTTCCGGTTTTAAATCCGCATTTTGTTTCTTTTTTGTATTTTCTTTTTCTGTTTCATCAGTAATAAAACCCGGATTTTCAATCTCATTTTTAATTTCTTTGTTATTTCTTTCAGTTGAAGAAACTACATTTTCTTGTTGGGTAATATTCCATAAACTTCCTATTAAAGTTATTCCAACAAATAATGCGGCCACTCCTACTGCTCTGAGCCAAAAAGGGAAAAAGATGGTTTTATTTTTTTCTTCTTTTAATTCTTTTTCAATTTTTTCCCAAACCTCTTTGCTTGGAGAAGCTTCAAAATCTCTGAATTTCTCCTGAAATAAACGATCTATATTTTTCTTTTCATCTTTCATTTCACAAATCTCAACAGTTTTTTACTTTCTTCCAGTTTCTCTTTTAAATTCTGTCTTGCTCTTGCTAAGTTAGATTTTGAAGTTCCTACTGAAATATTTAATAATTCTGCTATTTCTTTATGAGAATATCCATCAAGCACATATAAATTAAAAACCATGCGATAACGGTCAGGGAGTTCTTGAATAATTTTCAACAAAAAATCCAAACTAACCTCTTCTTCTCTCAAACTTACTTCTTCTGATTCTTCAATAGCATTTTCATCAACAATTCTAAAAACAGTTTGTTTTCTATAGGTTTGTAAAGCTGTGTTTATGGTGATTCGTTTCATCCAACCTTCAAAAGATCCTTTGTTTTTATACTGTTCTATCTTTTTAAAAATAGTGATAAAAGCTTCTTGAAGATTATCTTCTGCTTCCTGATAATTCCGGGAATACTTTAAACTGACTGCAAATAATTTTCCTGCAAAAAGACGGTATAATTCTTCTTGTGCTTGAAGATCTCCTTTTTTACAGCGTTTAATTATTTTTTTAAGCCCCAAAACAACAGTTTTTTTACCTAACTTCTATTCTCTTTGTTAAATATATAGGTTTATTTAAAGAATCTATGCCTTGCCAGAATTTCAAAATATAATAATCATCTCTTCTTACCGAAAATTCAAAATTTTCGATTTCCGTTTTTGGAGATTTATATTTCTGACAAGTATTATCTACATCAACTACACTACTTATCACACTGATAATTCTTTCGTTTTCATTTTCTCCTATCTTAAAATCAAAACCGGAAAAACTATAACAATCAGCAGATTTTTTAAACTCAATTTCCAAGTCATAAATTCCGTTTTCTCTGACAGTATCAGGGATTTCTACACTTATAATTTCATTCAATTTATAAGAAAAATTTACATTGCTTTTTCCATCATCCACACTACAGCCCATCAACAAATAACTAAATCCAATAATTAATATGACATTATATATTCCTATAGTTTTCATCAATACCTTTTTCATGAGATGTTTTTACCCTTAAAAGGTTGCGCCAATTCAAGTTTTATTAAAGAGAAAGCTTAAATTTAAGCATAAATCATCTTTAAATCACAGATATTTAGTTTTTTAGCATTTTAAATGTTTAAAAATCTTCTTTAATTTTATACTTATGAGAAAACTTTTTTTAACGTCAATCGCAAAAATTATTTTATTATTTATTGGAATAAATATTTTTAGCAGTGTAAATTCAACTGCTCATCAAACTTCAATAAATCCTAATTTTTTAAAACCCTCAACTATGAATCAAGAAAACCCTGATAAAGACAAAGAACTCACCAAAAAAGATTACGAATATTTACGTCGTTGTTTAGAATTGGCAGAAGAAGCTTATTTAGCCGGCGATGAACCTTTCGGGTCGATTTTGGTAAATGCAAAAGGAGATATTATTGCTGAAGCAAGAAATCGTGTAAATGAAATTAATGTTTTAGCTCACCCGGAATATGAATTAGCAAAATGGGCGGTAGAAAATCTTTCTGTGGAAGAAAGAAAACAAACCAAAATGTACACCACAGGAGAACATTGCCCAATGTGTGCAGGAGCTCACGGATGGGTTGGTTTAGGAGATTTGATTTATTTAAGTTCTGCAAAACAACTCATTTCATGGCTGAAAGAAGAAGGAGCAACCGGTTCTGCAATTCAATTTACGCCTTCTGAAGAAATCATCAACAACATCACCATAAAAGGACCGGGAGAAGGAGACTTATTAAAGAGAATTCAAGAACTTCAAATCAAAAGTTTTCGTAGAAATCAATAAGGGAATTGATTTTATCGACTTTTAATTTTATCACATTTAAAAACAATAAAGTTTTATACGGCTTTTCTTAAAAAAAGTAAATAGATACGCTATAAAACTTGTATTTTTGTAAGAAATAATCTTTTAAAGAAAAATGGAAAAAATTCAGTGGAAAACCGCTAAAGAATATACAGATATCACTTATAAAAAATGTAATCACGTAGCGCGAATTGCATTCAACAGACCGGAAGTAAGAAATGCTTTTAGACCGCACACCACTTCTGAGTTAATCGATGCTTTCAGAGATGCTCAAGAAGATACTTCTATCGGAGTTGTTTTACTTTCCGGAGAAGGACCTTCTCCAAAAGACGGAGGTTGGGCTTTTTGTAGTGGTGGAGATCAAAAAGCAAGAGGACACAAAGGATATGTTGGCGATGATGGTATGCACAGACTTAATATTTTAGATGTTCAGCGTCAAATTCGTTTTATGCCAAAAGTTGTCATTGCTGTTGTGCCGGGTTGGGCAGTTGGTGGTGGTCATAGCTTGCATGTGGTTTGTGATATGACAATCGCCAGTAAAGAACACGCTATTTTTAAACAAACCGATGCAGATGTAACCAGTTTTGACGCCGGATACGGATCTGCTTATTTGGCAAAAATGATCGGTCAAAAAAGAGCAAGAGAAATATTTTTCTTAGGAAGAAATTATTCTGCTCAAGAAGCTTTTGAAATGGGGATGGTCAATAAAGTTGTTCCACACGATGAGTTAGAAAAAACAGCTTATGAATGGGCACAAGAAATCATCAATACCAAATCTCCTACAGCGATTAAAATGTTGAAATATGCTATGAACTTAACAGACGACGGCATGGTTGGTCAGCAAGTTTTTGCCGGAGAAACCACACGTTTAGCATATATGACAGACGAAGCTAAAGAAGGACGTGACGCATTTTTAGAAAAACGCAAACCTAATTTTGAAAAAAAATGGCTTCCATAAAACACAACTTTAAAGAAATTCAAAAATTTCGCCAATGGTGGTTTTGGATAATTATAGCTTTGATTTTCCTTTCCCCTTTTATCATTAAATTCAACAGTATTATAACTAATGGTTTTTGGGGAACTTTCAGCAAAGGGATTTTAACTCATATTGCTTCTTTAGGATTAATCATGATTTTATTACTTCTGATAAAAGTAAAAACAGAAATAAACCAAACAGGAATTCATTTAAATTATATTCCCTTATTTAAAAAAGATTTCCCTTGGGAAGAAATTTCTGAAACAAGACTAATCAACTATGAAGCAAAAGAAATCAGAGGAAGAAATGGTGTTTTTTGGAGACATTATGGTTCTATCAGAAAAATGAAAAATAACCAAGGACTTTTTCTCAAATTAAAAAACGGAAAAAATTATTTAATCAGCACACAAAAACCTGCTGAGCTGAAAAAAGCTATTGCTTATCATCAATAAAAAAACACTTTAAAACAGCTAAAGTATATGAGTAAAAAAGGCATGCACGATTTAGATATGGATCTAATCGAAATGACAATGGATATAATGAAATATGTCATTGCTCGTGTAAGCGATACCCAACCGGAATTAGGATATCCTAAAAAAGAAAAAGAATTACAAGATTTCATCGGCGAGACCATCACCGAAGAAGGAATTGGCGGACAAACAGCTTTTAACTTATTCAAAGAAAAAATGCTGAAAGCTACTGTTCCTTCAGATCATCCTCGACATTTAGCTTTTGTTCCGGCAGCTCCCACAAAAGCAGCAACTTTATTTGATGTAGTTGTTTCTGCAACAAGAGTTCACGGTGCATACTGGATGACCGGAGCCGGTGGAATTTATGGGGAAAATCAAGCCATGCAATGGTTGGTAAATCTTACCGGACTTCCTAAACCGGCTTTTGGCGTTTTTACCAGCGGAGGAACTTCAGCAAATTTATCGGCTATGGTGGCAGCAAGAGAAACTTGGCGTGATAAAAATGAAGAAAACAAAGCTTTAAGAGGATTGATTATCACTTCACAAGGGGCACATTCTTCTATTAAAAGTATGGCAAAAGTGATTGATGCAGATATTGTTTTGGTCGATGATGATGAAGAAGATAAGTTAAACGGAAAATGGTTGCAGAAAAAAATAGATGAACTTTCACCAACTGATCGCAACCGCCTTTTTGCAGTGATTGCCACTGCGGGGACCACAAACGCCGGAATTATTGATAATCTTGAAACGGTGGCCGATGTTTGTGAAAAAGAAAACTTATGGTTTCACGTAGATGCCGCTTATGGCGGAGGAGCTTTGGCCGCTCCTTCGGTGAGACATCTTTTCAAAGGAATTGAAAGAGCAGACAGCATCACCATTGATCCGCATAAATGGTTTTTCTCTCCTTATGATTGCGGAGCAATTATTTATAAAAACCCGGAATTAGCAAGAAAAGCTCATGCACAACAAGGTTCTTATTTAGATGTAGTTTATCAAGATTCCAGCGGATTTAATCCTTCAGAATATCAAACCCAACTTTCCAGACGTTTACGCGGATTACCA
This sequence comes from Bacteroidota bacterium, assembly GCA_021793375.1. GTDB lineage: Bacteria > Bacteroidota > Bacteroidia > Flavobacteriales > Flavobacteriaceae > JAJYSO01. The sequence goes on from JAJYSY010000005.1 coordinate 45,232, forward strand.
TTATGGTTTTCTTTGGCCATGCACGGCACAAAACGCTATACACAAGCCATTGAACGTGGATTGGAATTAGCACAAATCGCTGCAGAAAAAATTAGAAATAGTAAACATTTAGAATTGGTGAGAGATCCCAGTTTATCTTGTGTTTTGTACAGAAGAAAAAACTGGAATCCGGAAGATTACAGCAAATGGACGATAAAAAATCAACAAGAAGGTTTTGCTTTGGTCACACCAACTCAATGGACAAAAAATGGAATTTCAGAAACAGTTTCAAGATTCTGTTTTATCAATCCGGAAACAACAGAAGAAGATATTGATGCAATTTTAAAATCAATGGAATAATTTAACCTAACAACACTCAATTCTTATGCAAAATACAGTTCTTATTATCGATTTTGGTTCAAAATATACACAGCTCATCGCCAGAAGAGTACGAGAACAAAACATTTACTGTGAAATTCATCCTTTTAATAATCTTCCTGAAAATCTAACGCATTTTAAAGCTGTGATTCTTTCCGGTAGCACAGCTTCTATTTCTGATAAAGCAGAACCTTGGATTGATTTATCTGTTTTTGAAAAACAAACTCCTATTTTAGCTATTGGCTATAGCGCAGCAAAAATGCTGAAATCAACAGGAGGAAAAATTAAATTAAATCAAAAAGATCATTTTTATACTACAACATTAAATATTTTAAAAGAAGAAAAGCTTTTTTCCGGAGTTTCAAAAAAATCTGAAGTTTGGACAAACAATGAAAAACTTTTTGTTCATCTTCCTGAAAATTTTATCGCTTTAGCTGAAAATTCTAAAGGAAATACTGCTGCTTATCAATTAAAAAACAGTTCAACTTATGGGTTAAGTTTTCATCCGGAAGTATTTCAATCTGCTGAAGGCGCAAAAATTATTCAAAACTTTTTACTTAAAATTGCTGATCTTAAACAAACTTGGACGCCTGCTGCTTTTATAAGTTCTGCAGTAAAACAATTACAAACAAAAATTGGAGATCAAAAAGTAGTTTTAGGATTAAGTGGTGGAGTAGATTCCACAGTTACTGCTGTTTTATTAAACAAAGCCATCGGCAAAAACCTTTATTGTATTTTTGTCAACAATGGATTATTACGTAAAAATGAATTTCAATCTGTCTTAGAAAATTATAAAGACATGGGATTGAATGTAAAAGGAGTTGATGCTTCAGAGAATTTTTTAAATGCTTTATCGGAGGTTTCAGACCCTGAACAAAAAAGAAAAATAATTGGAAAATTATTTATAGAAACCTTTGATCAGGAAGCTCAAAAAATTGAAAATGTAAAATTTTTAGGACAAGGAACTATTTATCCTGATGTGATAGAATCCGTTTCTATAGACGGAAAATCTGTAGCCATAAAATCTCATCATAATGTAGGCGGATTACCGGAAAAAATGGATTTAAAAATTGTGGAACCCCTGCGCAATTTATTTAAAGATGAAGTCAGAAAAGTCGGTAAAGAATTAGGAATTAAACAAGAATTAATCGGTCGTCATCCTTTTCCTGGACCGGGTTTAGCCATTAGAATTTTAGGAGATATTACTAAAGAAAAAGTAAAAATCATTCAAGAAGTGGATGCTATTTTTATCAATGCTTTAAAAGAGGAAAAACTCTATGATAAAATCTGGCAAGCCGGAGCAATTTTACTTCCCATTCAATCTGTTGGTGTTACTAATGATGAGAGAACTTATGAAAGAGTGGTAGCTTTACGCGCGGTAAATTCCATAGACGGAATGACAGCAGACTGGATTGATTTACCTTATGAATTTTTGAGAAAAATATCTACTAAAATTATCACAGAAGTAAAAGGAGTAAACAGAGTTGTTTATGACATCAGCTCAAAACCCCCGGCAACAATTGAGTGGGAATAACAGCAGAAAAATATATATTTTTAACAAAACAGAAGTAAATTTTAAAAGATGATCAATACTTTATTTCCTTTCTGTGCCTGAAATATTGGTTAATTCTTTAAATTTGCAGGTTATAAAAGAAATTCAAGATGTTACAACCTCATTTAATCAAAGAACACAAAGAAGAATATATCAAAGCTTTACAAAAAAGAAATTTTGATGCAGCTTCTTTATTTGATCAAGTTTTAGAATATGATGAAGAGCGTAGATCTACGCAAGCACAATTGGATGAAACTTTGGCGGAATCCAATAAATTATCCAGAGAAATCGGTGTTTTATTTAAAAACGGAGAAGCGGAAAAAGCTAATCAATTGAAAGAACAAAGTGCTAAGCTTAAAAAAATAGCACAAGATCTTTCTGCTCAGTTAAATGAGGCCTCAAAAAACATGAATGAAATTCTTTATCTCATTCCTAATATTCCTCATGATTCTGTTCCTGCAGGAAAAAGTGATGAAGATAATGAAGAGGTTTTTAGAGAAGGAAATATTCCTGAATTAAGTGCTGATGCTCTTCCGCATTGGGAATTGGCAAAAAAATATGACCTGATAGATTTTGAATTAGGAAACAAAGTAACCGGAGCCGGTTTTCCTGTTTATAAAGGAAAAGGAGCAAGATTACAAAGAGCTTTAATCGCTTATTTCTTGGATAAAAATATTCAAGCCGGATACACAGAATACCAAGTTCCTTTGGTGGTCAATGAAGAATCCGGATTTGGAACAGGACAACTCCCTGATAAAGAAGGACAAATGTATGAGATTCCTAAAGATAATTTATATCTCATTCCAACTTCAGAAGTTCCTCTAACGAATATGTTTCGCGATGAAATTTTAGAAGAAAAAGATTTTCCGATTGCTTGTACAGCTTACACGCCAAATTTCAGAAGAGAAGCCGGTTCTTATGGTTCTCATGTTCGCGGATTAAATCGTTTACATCAGTTTGATAAAGTTGAATTGGTCAACATCACAAAAGCAGAAAGTTCTTATCATAAACTCGATGAAATGGTGGAACACGTAAAAGTTATTTTACGAGAACTAAATTTACCTTTCCGAATTTTAAGACTTTGTGGAGGAGATTTAGGTTTTACCTCAGCTTTGACTTATGATTTTGAAGTTTATTCAACAGCTCAAAAACGTTGGTTAGAGATTTCTTCTGTTTCTAACTTTGAGACTTTCCAAAGTAACAGAATGAAAATCAGATATAGAACTCCGGATGGAAAAAGAAAATTAGCACACACTTTAAATGGAAGCAGTTTAGCTTTACCACGTGTGATTGCTGGAATTTTAGAAAACTATCAAACCGAAGATGGCATTGAAATTCCTGAAGTTCTTCAACCTTACACCGGATTTTCAAAAATATCTTTAGAAGATTTATAAGAAATTCTAAAGCATTATAATCAGGAAAACAATTTAAGATTAAGCAGTATAATTTTATTATATTAGTCAATTATGCGCTATATATTCTACATTTTTGTTTTCCTTTTTTTCTCTTTTTCTGTCAGCGGACAAGACTTAAATTTAGCTAAGGATTATCTTAAACGCGGAGAATATGAAAAAGCAGAATCTCTATATAAAAAACTGTTTGAAAACAGAAAAAACAGTTTTAATTATTTAGAAGGTTTAACCCAAGCACTTCAAGAACAAGAAAAATATCAAGCAGCAGAAAAATACTTAAAAGAATTTCAACAACGCTCTTCTCATTTTCCTGTTATTTATATTGAACTTGGTAATAATTACGATTTACAAGGCGAAAAAGAAAAAGCGATTTCTTTTTATGACCAAGCGATTGCTTTATTGGAAGAAAATTTAGCTTATACTCTTCAAACCGGAAGAAAATTCCACAAATATAACTTGCTGGAATACGCTGCAAAATCCTATGAAAAAGCTTTAGAAAAAGAAGCCAAAACAGCTTATATTTTACCGCTTGCCAGAGTGTACGGCGAACAAGGAAAATTAGAAAAAATGTTTGCTACTTATATGGATTTGATTTTTGAAAATCCAAGGTATAGATATGCGGTAAACAAAAGTTTTTCTGATTATATCACACAGGATTCAGAAAATGAAGCCAATAAAATTTTACGAAAATTATTATTAAAACGCGTTCAAGAAGATCCGGAAATACTGTACAATGAATTTTTAAGTTGGCTTTTTATACAAGAAAATGATTTTGCTAAAGCTTTTATTCAAGAAAAAGCTATTTATCAACGAGTTGAAGACAAAAACATTTCAGGTTTGATGCAATTAGCTAAAGCTGCTGACGAAAAAGATCACTCAAAAATCGCCAAAGAAGTTTTAAATTATACTGTTAAAAATGCTTACACCAATGAACAAAAAATCAAAGCTTATGAAGCTTTAATGGAAGTAAAAATAAATTCTTCTGCCCCTAAAGATTATAAAAATATCGATGAAGATTTCAAAGAGATTTTAGAGGAATTCGGGCGAGATAAAAACACTTTGGAAATTCAGCTGCAATACACAAGATTTATGGCTTTCAGACAAACAAAAACCCGAGAGGCAAAAACATTGTTGCAAGATTTATTATCTGCCAGAATCAATCAGTTTGAAGAAGCAAAAATCAAAATGCAATTAGCAGATATCTTAGCCGCAGAAGAAAACTTTAATCAAGCTTTAATATATTATAGTCAAATCAAATCTTTGGTGAAAAATACGCCTTTAGCACAAGAAGCTTTGTTTAAAGTTGCCCAAACCAGTTATTATAAAGGAGATTTTGATTGGGCGCAAACACAGTTAAAAATTTTAAAACAATCCACTTCTGAACTCACCGCAAATGATGCAATGGCTTTAAATCTTCTTATTGAAGACAACATCAGTATGGATTCTACACAAACTGCTTTAAAACTTTTTGCCAAAGCAGATTTATTGATTTTACAAGAAAGAGATGAAGAGGCTTTATCTATTTTAAATCAAATTTTAACAGAACATGAAGGAGAAAAAATTGAGGATGAAGCTCTATTAAGAAGTGCTAAACTTCACGAAAAACAAGAGAATTATGGAAAAGCTGAAAAAGCTTATTTAAAAATAATTCAAGATTTTGAAGAAGGAATTTTAGCTGATGATGCTTATTATTTTTTAGCTGAACTCTATAGAACAAAATTAGAGGATAAAGAAAAAGCTATGGAAAATTACAAGAAAATCATCTTTGAATATGCTGATAGTATTTTCTTTGTAGAAGCACGGAAAAAATACAGGCAACTCCGTGGAGATGATGTTTTGTAAAGACCATATTATAAAGTTTATTTCTTTTAATTTGTATCTTTGATAAAAACAAAATTATGAAAAAAGGAGATAGAGTTTTAATTTCTCCTCAAGTAACAGGGAGATCAAACTGGACAGAAGCTACAATTACTTTAGTTGAGGAAAACCCTTATGTTGGCACTGTTATTACAGCAAAGTCTGACGATGGTGAAGTCTTTTTTGAAAAAGAAGATATGTTCAAACTTATAGACAATCAGGTATGTATGCAATAGCTTTTGATTTAACTATTTCAGATTTAGAAAAGTATTATGGTAAACAATATCATAACGCATATTCTGAAATTAAAAACTTAATGGAAAAAAACGGTTTTTTTTGGATTCAAGGCAGTACTTATATTACTGAAGAAAGTTTGATTTCAGTAACTAAAACTATTAACACTTTAAATAAAGTTGATTGGTTTAAAAAATCTGTAAGAGATATTCGTGCTTTCAGAATTGAAGATTGGTCTGATTTTACCCCTATATTTAAAGAAGATTTATAAAATACAAACAACTCCGTGGAGATGATGTTTTGTGATTTTTTAAAACCAAAAACCTAAACTTACAAACCATCTACTTTGCGTAATTTCAGGAGAGAAAGAATAATACACTTCTAAAGGTCCCAGCAGTGTTTCTAACCCATATCCGGCATAAAAAGCAGAATAATCCGGGAGATTAAATATTTTTCCATTTTTATATAAATCCTCTCCTACATTTGCAATATTATAGCCCAAAACAACGTGATTTTTATTGTAAATTTCATAATCTGCTTCTATAGAAGATTTTATATAACTGTTTCCTGATTCAGCCAAAAAAGAGTACCCAAAAAAGGGAACAATATTATTTACATAATCATTTCCATATCCACCAAGGAAAAAATCTTGCGCTTTCATGTCTGTATTTCCGATATGAAGTCCTAATTCAGCATCAAGTCTTACCGAAAACTTTGAAAAAGGAGAAGTTGCTCCTCCTATTTTTCCTTTAAGTACAGAAAAGCGATTAAAATTAAAAGTAGATTGAGCATCAAAAAGATAAGCATGAATATCTCCTCTGAAATAAAGCCCTTTTGAAGGAAAATATCCATGATCATAACTATCATATTCCAAATACGCATAAGGACCAAAAGTATGAGTTCTTTCTTTATCTACCGGAGTTTCAATATCTTCTTCCAACATTTCTGCTATTGCTCCTGATTTTATTTTTGTGTATTTATGTTCTAATCCTGCTCTAAAACTTAAAGCATTAAAATTGATGAAAAATGTTTCTATATAAAACTGATTGGTCAAATCTAAATAATCTAAAGGCAGTTTACTTTTACTGAAATTACTTTCATTATCATTGACCAAAACTCTATATCTAACATTTCTGTCAAATTGATTTAACGCACTTCGCACACCTATACTCCAATGCACTCCTTTATCAATAAAATAATTGAGTTTATACCTTGAGTTTTCTCCAGGAATAAGATCTACAGAGAGAATATCATTATCAAATATAAATCTCTTGTGTGTAAAGTTTACCAAAGCAGCACTTTTATACAATCCGTCATAATGCAGTCCAAAACGTAAATTTGTTCTGTTGTTGGTTTCTTTTAAAATAAGTTTCAAATCATTTTCATCTTCTCGTGGAGATAATTCATATTGAATCCTTTCAAAGTCTCCGGTAGCCGATAAATTATTCAGCCCATCATTTAATCGATTATAACTGATTTTTTCATGCGTGGGAATTTTAAGTTTTCCGCGGATAAAATTTCTTTTATATATTTCATTCCCTGTAATATGAATATCCCCAATAGCAATAGAATCCGGAGTTTTCAGGTTTTTTATATTCCCTTTTTTGTTTTGCTTTGCTGCTAAAGCGCTCAGTTTTTCTTTAAATTTTAGGGCTGCATCTTCTCCTGACTTTACAATTTCATCTCCCTTATCAAAAGAAAGAATGGTGAATTCTGAAATATCCGGTTTAATATATAAATCAGTTTTTCCTCTTTTATCTTTCATTGCTTCAATAGTTCGGAAATTGCTGACTTGCGTCATAATTTCAAAAACAGATGTCAGTTTACTTCTATCTACTAAACTGTCTTGCACATCAACTCCGATGATATAATCCATTCCTCTTTTTTGCAATTCTTCAATCGGATAATTATCTGCTATTCCTCCATCGCTGACCATTTTATCATCTATCAAAACTGGTTTAAAAACTGAGGGAATAGCTGAGCTTGCTGCTACTGCTTGCACAAGTGATCCTTTTTCCAACAACATTCGTTCTCCTGTTTCAATATCTGCTCCAATACAGAAAAAGGGAATAGGCAATTCACTAAAATCTTCTATTTCTTTCACCGGATACATCAGTTGTGCCAATAAATTATAGATGTTTTGCCCTTTGCTTAATCCGGAAGGAAATTTTAATTTGAAATCATCAAAAGGCAAAGTAACCACATAACGATCAGACCCTTCTTTTTTATAAGGGTTTTTTGCTCTTCTGGGTAAATCATCTTGAATTAAAGTTCTAAAATTTGTTTGTCTAAAGATAGAATCCAACTGATCTGCAGAATATCCTGAAGCATATAAAGAACCGATGATGGCACCCATACTGGTTCCGCCGATATAATCTATATGAATTCCTGAATCTTCAATTACTTTTAAAGCGCCTATATGTGCTAAACCTTTTGCTCCTCCACCACTTAAAACCAATCCTATTTTAGGGTTTTCTTCTTGTCCAAAAACACTGATATGCACAAGAATAAGCAAAAAAAACAAGTATTTTACTTTACAGAAATTCACTATTTATTTCTTTTTATAATTGATGCAACTAAGATAAGTTTTAATTATTTGTTTGCTGTACTTTTATCTTTTTTCTGTTGAAAATAATCATATACCAATTTTGCTTTTGCCGGACCAATCACTTCTGCTAATTCTCTTTCTTTTGTTTCTGCAATTTTATTTACAGATCTGAAAACTTTTAATAATTCTACAGAAGTTTTTTCTCCAATTCCGCGTATGCTTTGCAACTCTGTTCCTAAAGCTGCTTTACTTCTTTTATTTCTATGAAAAGAAATTCCAAAACGATGTGCTTCATTTCTTGCTCTTTGGATAATCTTTAATGTTTCAGATTTTTTATCTAAATATAAAGGAATAGAATCTCCCGGATAATAAATTTCTTCCAAACGTTCAGCAATCCCGATAATAGCAATTTTTCCTCTTAACTTTAATTTTTCCAAAGCTTTTAATGCAGAAGACAATTGTCCTTTTCCGCCATCGATAATAATTAATTGCGGCAAGTCTTTTTCTTCTTTTAAAACTCTTTTATATCTTCTGTAAACTACTTCTTCCATAGAAGCGAAATCATCCGGACCTTCTACAGTTTTAATATTGAATTTCCTATAATCTTTTTTACTGGGTTTTCCATTTTTAAAAACCACACAAGCCGCTACCGGATTTGTACCTTGAATATTTGAATTGTCAAAACATTCAATATGGCGGGGTTCTGCTGTCAATCTTAAATCCTCTTTCATTTGTGCCATCACTCGATTGGTGTGTGCATCAGGATCAACAAATTGCATTTGCTTAAATCTTTCTTGACGAAAATATTTAGCATTTCTTGTCGATAAATCTACAATAGCTTTTTTATCTCCAATTTTAGGAACTGTAACTTTTATTTTTTCTCCCACATTTACTTTAAAAGGAACATAAATCTCATCGGAATTACAATCAAATCTTTGGCGGATTTCCGTAATTCCTAATTCCAATAATTCCTTGTCAGATTCTTCTAAACGTTTTTTCATTTCAATGGTATGCGAACGAATAATCGCTCCATGAGAAATCTGTAAAAAATTCACATATCCATAACCTTCATCGCTCACAATAGAATATACATCTACATTGTTTATTTTTGGATTTACCACAGTAGATTTTGCTTGGTATTTTTCTAAAACTTCAATTTTTTCTTTGATTTCTTGCGCGGCTTCAAACTCTAAATTCTCTGCATAAATTTTCATTTTGTCTCTGAATCTTTGCAAAGAATCTTTAAAATTTCCTTTTAAAATCTGGCGAATTTGCTCAATATTAGCATTATATCCTTTTTCTGTTTTCCATTCATCAGAAATTTGAAAAGCATTGCGAATTTGATAAACCACCGTGTTTTTGTATTTTCCGGTTTTGATATTTCTCTCCCATTCTTTTAAGCTTCCTCTTCTCAAAGGAAATAATTCATTGATTAATTCCAATAAAACACGAACAGTTCTCACACTCGGATAAGGACCAAAATATTCTGAACCATCTTTTTCTATTTTTCTGGTTAAAAAAACCCTGGGGAATTTTTCGTTTTTAATACACAGCCAAGGATAGGTTTTATCATCTTTCAACATTACATTATAGCGAGGTTGATATTTTTTTATCAAATTATTTTCCAGCAATAATGCATCGGTTTCCGTATTAACCACAATATGTCTGATTTCTACTATTTTTTTTACCAACAAAGCAGTTTTTCTGTTGTCGTGGTTTTTATGAAAATAAGAAGAAACTCTTTTTTTAAGATTTTTAGCTTTTCCTACATATAAGATTTTCCCGTTTTTATCAAAATACTGATAAACTCCCGGACCGGTAGGCAAAGTTTTTAATTGTATGTCAATAGAAGATCTACTCATAAAATGCAAAGTTAAGATTTTTAATCGGCTCTGAAATCAGTTAATTTCTTATAATTGATTTTATTGTTTTTCATTTCATCTTTAAAAAATTTTATCTCACAAATAATGTTAACTCCTTGTTATTTAGATTTTTATTTAAGGTGTTTTCTATAAATAAACTTATTTTCATCTTTAAAATAACTTAAAATATGGAAACAATACTTGTGGCCGGAGCAAACGGCAAAACCGGAAGAGAAATCATTGAAATATTAAAAGGAACTCCCGGATATAAACCCTTGGCAATGATCAGAAAAGAAGAACAAAAAGCTACTTTTGATTTGATGGAAGTTGACACGATTTTAGCAGATTTGGAAGGAGATTTGAGAGCAGCTGCAAAAAAAGCAGATAAAATTATTTTTGCAGCAGGATCAGGCGGGCACACCCCTCCTGAAAAAACCATAGATGTTGATCAAAATGGGGCGATTAATTTGATTGATCAAGCCAAAGCAGCAGGAGTTAAAAAATTTGTAATGCTCAGTTCTATGGGAGTTGCAGATCCCAAAAATGGTCCAGAAGATTTACGTCATTATTTGGAAGCCAAAAAAGTTGCCGACGATCATTTAAAAGCTTGCTTTATGGAATATTCCATTGTCAGACCTGGATATTTAACAACAGGAGATAAAACCAATAAAATCAGAGCAGGAGAAAGCTTAGGTGAATTTGGAAAAATTTCCAGAAAAGATGTGGCTCAAGTTTTAGTGGATTGTTTAGAAGATGGAATTGCACAAAATCGTGCTTTTGAAATTTTAAGCGGAGATATAGGAATTGAATTTGCTTTGAGAGAAATTCCCAACAACCGATAATTATTCGCTTTAAAAACAAATAAAATACCTGTAGTTTTTGCTATGGGTATTTTTTATTTAACTCAACTTAGCAAACAGAATTTATTATTTTTGTGCAATGCTGGCTCAAAGAAAAATAATACATATTGATATGGATGCTTTTTATGCTTCTGTAGAACAACGAGATCGGCCCGATCTTCGTGGAAAAGCTATTGCTGTTGGCGGAAATCATCAACGCGGCGTGATTTCTACAGCAAGTTATGAAGCAAGAAAATATGGAGTAGGCAGTGCAATGAGCAGCGTAATCGCCAAAAAAAAATGTCCGCATTTAATATTTGTTCCTCCTGATTTTAAAAAATATAAAGCGGTTTCTCAACAAATCAGAGCCATATTTTTTGAATACACCGATTTGGTGGAACCACTTTCTTTAGATGAAGCTTATTTAGACGTCACAAAAAATAAAAAAGGAAATCCAAGTGCTACTTTAATTGCTCAAGAAATCCGAGAAAAAATTAAAGAAAAAACCGGATTAACTGCTTCTGCCGGAATTTCTATCAATAAATTTTTAGCAAAAACAGCCAGCGATATTCACAAACCCAACGGTCAAAAAACTATAGAACCCGAAGAAGTAAATGAAATTTTAGAAAACATGGAAATCTATAAATTTCATGGAATCGGAAAAGTGACTACACAAAAGATGTATAAATTAGGCATTTTTACCGGCAGAGATTTAAAAGTAAAATCCTTGGAGTTTTTAGAAAAACATTTCGGAAAATCCGGAAAACACTTCTATAATATGGTAAGAGGAATTGATTTAAGTCCTGTTCGTGCACATCGTACCCCTAAATCTTTGAGTGCAGAACATACTTTTTCTGAAAACATTTCTTCTGAAATATTTATGTTTGAACGTTTAAAAAGAATTGCTGCTGATGTTGAAAAGAGATTATCCAAAAGAAATCTTGCCGGGAGAACATTGACTTTAAAAATAAAATACAGCGATTTTAAAATACAAACAAGAAGCAAAACTATTGAAGAATATATTTCTTCTAAAACCGTAATTTTAAGCATTGCCAAAGAACTGCTTTACCAAGAAAAAATGAGAGATTCTGTCAGACTTCTTGGAATTGCAGTTTCAAATTTTAATATAGCCGAGAATCAAAAAGAAAAAAAAGAAGTTTATGTGCAATTAAAATTTGATTTTTAAATTAAAAAACGCATTGATTATGAAAAGTATTAAAGTACACGATAAAATTTTTAAACCTTATATAGAAGAAAAGGAGTTACAAAAAATTGTCAAGAAAGTAGCTTTGGAAATTTATGAAGATTACAAAGATAAAACTCCAGTTTTTATTGGAGTTTTAAACGGAGTTTTTATGTTTTTTGCAGATTTATTAAAATATTATCCCGGAGATTGTGAAGTTGCTTTTTTACAAATGAGTTCTTATTCCGGAACCCAATCTACCGGTGTGGTTTACAAAAAAATGGATTTGACAAAAGAAGTAAAAAACCGACATATCATCTTGATGGAAGATATTGTGGACACCGGAAATACCATTGCTTCTTTATTTGAATATTTTCAAAATACACAACGTCCAAAATCTGTAAAGGTTGCCAGTTTACTAATTAAACCTGAGGTGTATAATAAAGAGTTTAAAATCGATTATGTGGGCATAGAAATCCCAGACAAATTTGTGTTGGGTTATGGATTGGATTATGATGAATTAGGCAGAAATTTAAAAGATCTTTATCAGCTGGATGAGGGGAGAATCAATCATTAATTGTAATTTTTCAAAATAAAAAAACTGCCTTTCCTTATTTGGTCAGGCAGTTTTCAACATAAACTTCTCTTTATATTTAAGGTTCTAAACCAATATATCCCTTTGCTTTTAAACGCAAAATATGAACAAATGCATTTTCTACTGTTTGCATTTCTGCGGGAATATATTTTTTATCCGTATTCGTCTTCTCTATAGCAATATCACAAACTGCGAAACGAATTTTTTCATGTTTTATATTTTTTAACCAAGTTTCCACTGTTTTTTCCTCTTCCAACTTTTTTACAGCAGGACCATATAAAACAATTTGGATTTCTCCCAAGTTATTTTCAAATTCTTCTGCAATAGTATTCGCTGTTTCAATAATCACCCCAACTTGATGAGGTTTTTCAGTAGAAATCACAAAGTTTTTTTCCTGTGCAAAAACTTGATTAAAAATAGTTGTAGACAAAAACAGACTGAGAAATAAGATTATTTTTTTCATTTTATTTTGCTTTTAACTCTTCTAAGAAATCTTTAAACTTCTGTGTATTATAATTTCCCATTCCCATTCTTTTATATTCAATTTCTCCTGTTTTTCCTAAAACATAAGTATTGGGAATTCCTCTGGTATTAAATATTCTCGGAATACTTCCCAAAGGTTCTTGAATGTCAAAGGCATATCCTTTCTTTTCTAAAAAATCTATAGCAGTATCAAATTTCTTATCCAATGAAATCATTAAAAACACCACTTGATCATCATCTTTATATTGTTCTGCCAGCTTGCTGATATTTGGCATTTCGGCAATACAAGGCGGACACCAAGTGGCCCAAAAGTTGATAAACACAACTTTTCCTTCCATGTCTTTTAGGTTTACTTTTTCTCCGTTTTGATTTTTTAAAGCTAAAGCCGGAGCTTTATAAGGATCTTTTACCGGTTTTCCTTTAGCTGATAAGGTTGAGGTGAAGAGCAAAACAATAAATAAACTCATCACTCCATATTTTAAATATTCTTTTAGTCTCATAATATAATTACTTTATTAAAAATTGATAATCAATTTATTAAACAAACACAATTCTTCTTTTTTACGCAAGAACTGCAATAATAATTTCGGAAAGTAAATTATACTATTTTTGGAGGAGGATTTTGAAGATCTATATAAATACAGTTTTTTAGCTTATCGATATAGAAAAAATCCTGGGGTGTAAAATCTTCGAGAGATTTTGCTTCAAAACTTTGATTTTCATAATAATACACCACAAAAGCATGAGATGTACAATTCATTAAAGGTGTAGTAGAATTATCTTCTGAAGTTTTGTTTTGATCGGGAAAACTTTCTTTTTTATTTTTACAATAAGTTTTTACAATAGCAAAATCATCTCCAAAAAACAAAGTTCCCAAAGCTTGATTGGCGACCATAAATTTACTGCAGAAAAGCAGTATAAAAAACAAAGCTATGTTTTTAGTATTCCACATCTTTTCAAAGATAAGCAAGAATTTATAAACACAGAAAAAGAAGAACTTAATATAACAATTCTTTAAGTAAAGGATATTTAAAAATCTTGTTAGCAAGCGAAGATTTTGCGGGATTTCAAAAAAACAGTTTTATAAATTATTCAAAATTCCGATAAGCGATTTTTTTTTCATTTAGAAATTGAAAAATCAAAAAAAACAGGGTATTCCATAAACTTTGAGGTTATAAAAATATACCCTATATTTGATATGCGATTAATTATCTCTTATGCCTACTGTATTTCGTTTTATGGGGTTTCGGTTTTCATTTTTCTCTAACGATCATGAACCTATTCATATTCACGTTACAAAAGGCGGAGACGCAGCCAAATTTAATGTAATACCACAAGTTAAGCTTGTAAAAAACATTGGATTTAAAAAATCAGAATTGAAAATGGTAGAATCCATTATTGAAGAAAACAAGGAAATAATCATTAATCGATGGAAAGAATTTTTCTCGGAAGAATAATAAGTTTATGGAATTAACAGTAAAAGATATTGAACGAATTTGGGTGACCGAAGACGCAATTCACCTTAAAACCAAAGATGGGAAAACTGCTTATGAATTATTTGCAGATTACCCTCGATTGGCCAAAGCAACTCCTAAAGAACGAAAAGATTATCAAAAAACCCCTTTTGGATTATATTGGAAAAAAATAGACGAAGACTTGAGTTACGCCGGATTTTTTAAAACTAAAAATAAACGGTCAATGTTAGGCGAACTTTTTGATTTTTTAGAAGTCCTCAATATATCGGCCTTTGCAAGACGATTGGGGATTTCTCAGCCTTTAATGGCAGCTTATCTTAATGGATCTAAAAGACCGGGAAAAAAACGACGAAAACAAATAACTGAAGAATTACATAAAATTGGCAAAGAACTAAGTAATGTTAAATTACCATAACAACAGCGAAGAATCCTTTCCTCATGTAATTTGTTTAAAATGTGAGTAAGCGAATTCTTTCGTTATTATTTAAAAATCTTGTTGACAAGCGAATATTTTATAAGTTTTCATTTTAAAACAGTTGAATATAAATTGTTTAAAATCCACAATACAATCGCGGAACAACTGTAAGGCAAAAAACCTCACTAACATTCTTATTAGTAATTTGAATATGGAATACCACGTATTTTTGTAAATTCCCAAAAATATCTCAAGCTGCTAAAAACAAATTAAAATGAAAGATATTATCATCACTACAAATGATTTAAAACAAGAATATGAAATCATCGGACCGGTTTATTATCATGTTTCCAACAAAGGATTTTTTACCAGTAGATTATCTAAATTAATCGATAAGTATAAAAAAGAATTAAAACAACTGCAATCAGAACAAATCCAAGGTCAAAGTTTAGATTGGAAAACTACTTTTGGTGCGCATGCTTTGACAGTTGACAACCGTTTTGACAAAGCATTTTATGTGGCCGCAAGAGAATTGCAAGAAATTGCAAAAAAAATGAATGCAGATGCTATAATTGGAATGCGACAAAGTATAGAATTAGATCGGGTAGGTTTTCAATATTTCTATTTACAACTCTATGGCACAGCAGTAAAATTTAAATAATAATTATTTTATAATTCTTTTTCTCTTTACCATTGAAAATGCTTATTTTAGTAGGCTAAATTCACTAACTCGTAATTGACTCATGCCAACTATAAAAAAAATATTAGTCCCTACAGATTTTTCTGAAAATTCAGCTTTAATTTTTCCATTAGTAAGAAAAACTATCGAAAAGTTTGATGCAAAAGTAGATCTGATTCATGTGATCCCGGATTCTCCTTATCTTAAAGTTGCTCAAGAAGCTTTCAGCAGTTTATTTGGCAGCGGAAGCGAAAAAAAATCTGCTTCGGAACTCAAAACACATTTAACCGAAAAAATTCAAGCAGAATTAACTCGAGAGATTCCTGAAAATCATCGAGGAGAAACCTTTATTATTGAAGGCGGAAGAACAGAGAAAAAAATCATTGAACACACCAAAAATAATTCTTATGATATGATTATGGTGGCTTCTCGCGGAATGGGAAATTCTCTTTTCAGCAGAGGAAGTGTAGCCGAAGGATTAATTCAATTTTCTGATATTCCTGTTTTTAGCTCCAGCAAAGATATAGATGCCATTCCTACTATTATCTTCCCTACTGATGGATCAAAATTATCTTTTGAAGCTTTACCGCTTGCCCTCAAATTTGCAGAAAAATACGACGCTGCTGTTCAAATTTTAGGAATTGTAGTTTTTGATCGTCCTGATGCTACGCTAACCGGAAAAGGAGATAGAATTCAAACCTATGCTATAGATCATTTCAGAAAAGATATCATAGAAAATCTGGAAGAATATGTAGCAGAAAACCAATCCACTTTAAGCTTTGTTAAAAACCCTTCTGTAAGCGACCCCAATTTTCAATTAAAACTAAAAGAAGGAAAACCCATCAATTTATCTTTGCATTTCAAAGAAGGAGTTTCTGCTTACTCCTCTATTGTTGCTTATGCTTTAAGTTATGGGCAATTGGTGGTGATGACCACACACGGAAAAAGTGGCTTGGCTCATTTCTTTATCGGATCAACCGCTGAAAAAGTAGCAAAAAACTTAGAAATGCCGGTCATTACCGTTAAGCCAAAAAACTTAAAATAGATAAGTTTTTTATAAAATTAAGTACACACTAAATTTATAAGTTATTTTTGCGTTTGAAATAAAATAACAAGAACTGATCATTCATGAAAAAGTCATTTTTTTTACTTCTTTTTACTTTATTTATTTCAGCAGGAGTTTTTGCTCAATACGCTACTTATCGTATTGAAAAAGGAGAATCTCTCTCTGATGTTGCAGAGAAATTTGAAGTAAGCCCTGAAGCGATAAAAAAACTTAATCCCGATTTAAAAGAAGGAAATTTAGAAAATAAAACCATTATTATTCCTTCTCGAGAAACTACAGAGAAAACAGAAAAAGCTTCGAGAATCAGGTTTAAGGAATATCGTGTAAAACCAAAAGAAACGCTTTATAGTCTTGCAAAACGAAATAATGTTGAAGTAGAAGACATCAAAAAATACAATCCTTATTTGTATGATGAAGAGTTGGGAGAAAATGATATGATAAAAATTCCGGTGTATGAAAGTGAAATAGAAAGCTTCAACGCTTCTTTGCAAACTTCAACTTTTGAAAACATCATTCATATTGTGATGCCAAAAGAAACAAAATATGGAATTTCAAAAAAATATGGAATCAGTGTAGAAAAATTGGATTCTTTAAATCCGATGATCAAAGAATTAAAACCCGGTCAGTTTTTAAAAGTAATCAACCCCACAGCGGTTAAAAAAGAAATAGAAACCAAGTTTGAATATTATAAGGTTCAACCTAAAGAAACACTTTATAGTTTGACTAAAGAATTAGGTGTTTCTACTGATTCTTTAGAAAAACTAAATCCGATTTTAAAAGAATTAGGTCTTCAAGCCGGAATGGAACTCCGTATTCCTATTGGTTCTGCAGAAGAAATTGAAGAATCTATCGACAAGAAGGTAGATTTAAGTAAAAATCTCAAAAACCTGTCTAAACAAGAAATTGCTATTTTTCTTCCTTTTAATTTGACTCAATTTGACGAACTGAAAAAGAAAAAAGAGGAAGATGAGGAGGAAGAAGAAAAAGAGGAAAAAGAAACCGAAGAAGATCTTTTAAAAAGAGATGCTTATCTTCAAATTGCTTTAGATTTATACAGCGGAATTAAAATCGCTTTAGATTCTGCTGATAAGATGGGGATTTCTGTAGATACAAAAGTTTTTGACACCCAAAGAAATTCTGCTAAAATTGATGAAATCTTGAGAAATAATAACTTCAAAGACACCAAAATAATTATTGGTCCTTTGATTTCTTCTCATATTGAAAAAGTTGCCAAACATTTAAGTCATCAAAACACAGCAATTTTTAGTCCATTGACCAGCAGTGAATTATCAGGAAGTGATAAGATTTTTCAAAGTCGTCCTTCTTCTGTCATAAAAGAACAAGTTTTAACAAAATACATCAAAGAAAATCAAACAGAAAAAAATCTATTGATTTTAAGCAATCAAAGCAGAGCGAGTTTTGTGCAAAAGCTTAGTTCAGAACTTTCTAATCTTCGAAAAATCAGTCAAGCAAACGAAGAATATTTACAAAGATCTGATTTGGAAAAAATGTTGGATAAAGACAGACCAAACTGGATAATTATTGAAACTGATGATTTGGGCGCAATCAACAATGCAATTTCAAACTTGAATGCGATTCGATCTAAATATGAAATCAGAATCTTTACTTCGGATTTAAGCAAAATCAACGACGCAGAAGTAGAAAGTGAATACCTCAGCCACTTAAACTTTACTTATGCTTCTGTGGATAGAAGTGATACCGCAAGGGAAAATGATTATTTTGTTCAAAAATATCTTTCAGAATATGGGGTAATGCCAAGTTCATACGCCATCAGAGGTTTTGATGTAACTTTGGATGCTATCCTCAGAGCTGCTTTTAATAAAGATATTTTTAAAGGAATCAAGAAAACAAAAGGATATACAGAATATGTAGAAAACAGATTTGATTACAAATCTAAATCTAAGCAAGGTTTTTACAACAATGCTGTTTATCTGCTTCAATTTGATGAAGATTTACAATTAAAAGTAATCAACTAAATTATGACTTCAAAAGCTGAATATATCGGAAATTTAAGAGTAAAAAACACACATTTAAAAAGTGGAAATTCTTATATAACCGATGCGCCAACAGATAATCATGGAAAAGGAGAAGCTTTTTCTCCAACAGACACCGTTGCCACAGCTTTAGGAAATTGTATTTTGACCACCATGGGTATTAAAGCCGAGCAAGCAAACTTAAATTTAAAAGGAGCTTATGCAGAAATCACTAAAATCATGGCTTCAAATCCCAGAAGAATTGCAGAAATTTTAATCGATGTTTATTTTCCTGAAAATTACGCTGAAAAACACAAGAAAATATTAGAACACACCGCTCGTCATTGCCCGGTTTTACAAAGCTTACATCCCAATATGAAAAAGGAAATCAACTTTTATTATGAAGCGAATTGATTTTCTAATTTTTAATTTAATTTTTCTTTGCTCTCTTTCAGGGTTTTCTCAAACTTCACAAGAAAAAATAATCTGGGGAACAACATTAACCTGGGAAGATTTTAAAGGTAAACCTGATTTTTCTGTTCCGCATTTTGCCTCTGCCAACACCGGAATTTCTGCCAGTTTTTCTTGGAAAAATGAAAACGATCAACCTGAATTACAATATGTGGTTTATGCAATTTTTAATCCTTATCAATCTTGGATAAAACCCGGAAAAAAATCTGCCCAACTTTTAAAACACGAGCAACTTCATTTTGATATTTCTGAACTCACCGCAAGGCAATTCAGAAAATATTTGACAAAGCAAAATATTAAACCCGAAAAAGTTGGTGATAAAGTTGATCGAAAAAACAAAGTTTTAAAAAGAAAAAACAAACGTTTTCAAGAAAGATATGACCAACAAACCAAACATGGAACTCACCCCAAAAGACAAGCTAAATGGGAAAAGAAAATCCACAAAAAATTAAAAGCTTTAGAAAAGTATAAAAACCCTAAAAGCAAATAATTTTAAACAGCTACTTTTCCTTTAATATGTGGATGAGGATTATAATTTTCTAAAGTAAAATCTTCAAATTTAAAATCTAAAATATCTTTTACTTCCGAATTTATTTTCATTGTAGGAAGCGGTCTGATTTCTCTTGACAATTGCAATTCCACTTGTTCAAAATGATTGCTATAAATATGAGCATCGCCAAAAGTGTGTACAAAATCTCCTGCTTCCATATCGCAAACTTGAGCAATCATCATAGTTAACAAAGCATAGGAAGCAATATTAAAAGGAACTCCCAAAAATATATCTGCACTTCTTTGGTAAAGTTGTAAAGACAATTTAGGTTTTTTTCCGTTTTCTTGTTTGCTTACATAAAACTGAAAAAAAGCATGACAAGGAGGAAGCGCAGCTTTTCCGTTGGCAACATTTTCTGAAAAAGAAACAGAAGTATCCGGCATCACACTCGGATTCCAAGCGGAAACCATCATTCTTCTGCTATTTGGATTATTTTTTAAAGTTTGAATAATTTCTTTAATCTGATCTATTCCTTCGCTGTTCCAGTTTCTCCATTGGTGACCATAAACCGGTCCTAAATCTCCGTTTTCATCTGCCCACTCATTCCAAATTCTCACTCCGTTTTCCTGAAGGTATTTAATATTGGTATCTCCTTTTAAAAACCACAACAATTCATAAATAATTGATTTTAAATGAACTTTTTTGGTGGTTACCAAAGGAAAACCTTCACTTAAATCAAAACGCATTTGATAACCAAAAACACTTTTTGTGCCGGTTCCTGTTCGGTCACCTTTTTGTGCTCCTTCAGCTAAAACATGTTTGATAAGATCGTGGTATTGTTTCATTTTAAGAGATTTTAGAAAATTGAAAGATAATTATTTCTTTTTGGCGCGTAAAACAGGATTGAGTTCTTCATCATTATACATCTTCATCTGTTTATAAGTTTTCATATACTTATCTCCATTTTCAATGTCTTTCAGCAATTGATCAATCGCAGAAGATAAATCCACTCTTTGTTCTTTTAAAACTGCTAATTTTTCTTGACAAGCCAATCGGTGTTCTTCAGAAGCATCTTCACGCGTTGCTTCTTTTCCCATATGATAAACTTTTAAATTCAAAATAGAAAGTCGATCAATTCCCCAAGCCGGGCTTTCCGTGTTGATAGTTGCTTCTGTTTTGGGTTTTACATTTTTATATTTATCTAAGAAATAACTGTCAATATATTCTACTGTATCTGTTCGGTCTTGATTGGAAGCATCAATCTTACGTTTCAATTTTAAAGCTGCCACAGGATCGATTTCCGGATCTCTAATCAGATCTTCATAATCCCACTGCACCGTGTCTATCCAGCATTTTCTGTATAACAAATGTTCTATTAATTGTTCTTCTTGATCATAAGCATTTTTAAATTCCTGATCTACTTTTCCAATTTCATGATATTTATGGATAGCTTCGGTAAAAATTTTATTCGCTTTTTTTGAAAACATAAGTATAGATTAAAATCGATTATTCTTGAATTTTACAAATTTATGAAATAAAGTGGAAGTTAATCCGATTGGGTAGGATTTAAAAAAGTTAAAAGTACTTCTTAATCCACAAGCTATTTATGAGCTAAGATTGAAAAAATAATGTATTTTGCAGTATATAAATTTAATGAAAACCATGATTTCATTTTTAGCTGTTTTATTTTTGTTTTTACAACCCGGAGAACTTCCCATTCCAAAAGATGCAAAACCTGATCAAACTTTTGGAAATTACAGTTTAATGGATTTTATCTCTGCCAATTGGTTTTATCTTTTGGCTATTCTTTTCATGGTTTTATTATTGCTTTTCTACTTTTGGGATAAAAAGAAAGAGGAGAAGAAAAAACAAGAAGAGCGCGATAAAACAAGGATGAATTAAATTATTCTTTTCCGCTTATAATAAGTACAAATTCTCCTTTGGGAGCTTTGTTTTCAAAATGCTGAATTAATTCAGCTAAATTTCCTCTGATGGTTTCTTCATGAATTTTTGTGATTTCTCTTGAAATAGATACTTGGCGATTTTCTCCTAAATATTCCGCTAAATCTTTTAAAGTTTTTATCAGTTTATAAGGGGATTCATAAATCACCATTGTTCTTGTTTCTTCGGCTAAAACTTTTAAACGTGTTTGCCGACCTTTTTTCTTAGGTAAAAATCCTTCAAAAACAAATTTATCATTAGGTAATCCACTATTGACCAAAGCAGGAATAAAGGCTGTTGCCCCGGGCAAACATTCTACTTCTATATTATTTTCTATACAAGCTCTCACAATTAAAAAACCAGGATCTGAAATAGCTGGAGTTCCTGCATCAGTAATTAATGCAGCAGTTTCGCCGTTTTCTAAACGCTGAATTATCACCTCTACAGTTTTATGTTCATTATGCTGATGATGACTATGCATAGGTTTTGAAATATTAAAATGTCTTAATAAAATCCCGCTCTTTCGCGTATCTTCAGCTAAGATAAAATCTACTTCTTTTAAGATGCGAATACCACGCAAAGTCATGTCTTCTAAATTCCCGATGGGCGTCGGAACTAAAAAAAGCTTAGTCATATTTTTTACTTTTACAGTCGAAATTAAACATAAAAAAGAAAAGGGATAAATTCTTTTCTTCAAAATTTATCCCTTTTACTATTGATTTTTTATAGGTTTTTAAGGCAATTCTTCAAACCCCATATTATAAAGTGTAAATGCATATAAATCTGCATATTCTTTAATAATCATAGAAGTTGGTTTTCCTGCTCCATGTCCGGCATTTGTTTCAATTCTTATCAACACCGGATTATCTCCACTTTGTTTAGCTTGTAATTCTGCTGCGAATTTAAAACTGTGCGCAGGCACAACTCTATCGTCATGATCTCCTGTTGTTACCATAGTTGCCGGATATTCTACTCCTTCTTTAACATTATGCAAAGGTGAATAACCCAATAAGTATTTAAACATTTCTTCATTGTCTTCTGCAGTTCCATAATCATAAGCCCAACCTGCTCCTGCGGTGAAAGTATGATATCTCAACATATCTAAAACGCCAACTGCCGGAAGTGCGACTTTCATCAATTCAGGACGCTGTGTCATAGTAGCGCCAACTAATAATCCACCGTTGGAACCTCCTCTGATAGCTAAGTAATCACTCGAAGTATAGTCTTCTTCAATTAAATATTCTGCTGCAGCAATAAAATCATCAAATACATTTTGTTTTTGCATTTGTGTTCCTGCTTTATGCCATTCACGACCATATTCTCCTCCTCCTCTAAGATTTGGAACGGCGTAAATTCCTCCTTTTTCTAACCAAGCGACATTAGCAACATTAAAAGATGGCGTCAAGCTGATATTAAATCCTCCATAAGCATATAGCATAGTTGGATTTTTTCCATTCATTTCTGTTCCTTTCTTATAGGTTATCATCATCGGAACTTTTGTTCCATCTTTAGAAGTGTAAAACACTTGTTTGCTTTCGTAATCTTCAGGATTAAAATCTACTTCAGGTTGTTGATAAATTTCAGAATCTCCTGATTTTAAATCGTATTTATAAATAGTTGGAGGAGTCACATAATTGGTGAAATAATAATAAACATCTTCCTCTTCTTTTCTTGCAGAAAAACCTCCTGCTGTTCCTAATCCCGGTAATTCAACTTCACGGATTTCTTTTCCGTCTAAGTCAAATTGTTTGATTTGAGTTAAAGCATCTTTCATATAATGTGCAAAGATGTATTTGTTTGCTGTGGAAGCTTCTAATACTTTTTCTGACTCAGCGATAAAATCCTCCCAATTTTCTTCTGCAGGATTATTAAAATCTACTGTTACAATTCTATTGTTTGGCGCTTCATAATCTGTTAGTAAATAAAGTTTATTTCCTTTATTAGTCAACAAATTAGTATTTGCTTCATCGTTTTCGATAAGTGTTATAATTTCTGCATTTTCTTTTTCTAAATCTTTGATATAAAGATTATTTCCTGAAGTTGTATTAGCAGCAGAAATCACTAAAAAACGATCATCTTCTGTTACATGACCCCCAACATATCGGTGTTTTTCCTCTTCAATTCCACCAAAAATCACCTCATCTTCACTTTGAGGAGTATTTAATTTGTGGAAATATAATTTATGTTGATCTGTTTTTGCTGAAAGCTCACTTCCTTCCGGTTTATCATAACTGGAATAGTAAAATCCTTCATTTCCTTTCCAAGAAACACCACTGAATTTTACATCTACTAAAGTGTCTTCAACTTGTTTTTTGCTTTCTACATCTAAAATGATGATTTTTCTCCAATCACTTCCTCCTTCTGAAATTGAATAAGCCATCAATTTTCCGTTTTCTGAGAAAGTATATTGATCTAAAGATGTTGTTCCATCTTTACTAAATTTATTCGGATCTAAGAAAACTTCAGCATTTTCAGGATCTTCATCTTTTTTATAGCGATAAATTACACTTTGATTTTGGAGTCCGTCATTTTTACTAAAATAGATATAATCTCCTCTTTTATCGGGAGTTCCTATTTTTTCATAATCCCAAAGTGCTGTTAATCTGTTTTCTAATTCTTTTTGATAAGAAATTTGATCCAGATAATCAAAAGTTACTTTGTTTTCAGCTTTTACCCAATCTTTGGTTTCTTCATGTTGGTCATCTTCTAACCAACGATACGGATCTTTGATTTCTGTTCCGAAATAATTATCTACCGTATCTACTTTTTTTGTTTCCGGATAGTTTAATGCCATCGCATTTTCTTTTTTCTCTGATTGGTTTTCTTTCCCGTTTTGACAAGCTGTAAATCCTATCATTACGAGAGCAAGGAAAGTTATTTTTTTCACTGTGTAAGATTTTTTGTTCCGCTCAAAAATAGGAAAAAATATATGGGTTAGAAAATATTTCGATTTTTCAAAAAATCTATTTCCTATATTTTGAAAGAATATGGTTATTTATTTTTGATGAATTAAATTAATACTTTTAAAATTAGCTTCTTTTTCTTGTTTGATTAAAAACTCTGCTATTTGAACAGTGTTTGTCGCTGCTCCTTTTCTTAAGTTGTCTGCAACAATCCACATATTTAAAGTTTTTTCTTGCGTAAAATCCTTTCTTAATCTTCCCACAAATACCTCATCTTTTCCTTGTGCAAAAATCGGCATAGGATATACATTCATATCTGAAAGGTCTTTGAGGTTAATTCCCGGAAAAATATGAAGCGCTTGTCTGACATCAGCAAGTTCAAAGTCTTTTTCAAACTCTACATTAACTGATTCGCTGTGTCCGCCCACCACAGGAATTCTTACAGCTGTGGCCACAACTTCTATAGTATCATCTCCTAAGATTTTTTTTGTTTCTCGGGTGAGTTTCATCTCTTCTTTTGTATATCCGTTTTCTTCAAAAACATCGCAATGCGGAATCGCATTTTGATGAATAGGATAAGGATATAACATTTTGGTTTTTTCTCCTTTTTGTTCGTTTTGCAGCTGATCTATTCCTGCTTTTCCACTTCCACTAACTGATTGATAAGTAGAAACTATCGCTCTTTTGATTTTATACCTTCTATGTAGTGGTTTTAAAGCCATCACCAGCTGAATGGTAGAACAGTTTGGATTTGCAATAATCTTATCTTCTTTTGTCAAAGTTTTTCCATTGACTTCCGGAACGATAAGTTTTATATTAGGATCTAATCTCCAAGCAGAAGAATTATCTATCACTCTTGTGCCTGCTTCTGCAAACTTTGGCGCCCATTTTAAAGAAATCTCTCCTCCGGCGGAAAAAAAAGCAAAGTCTGGTTTTTTCTCCACTGCTTTTTCTATAGATAAAATTGTATATTCTTTTTCTTTAAAAACAATAGTTTTTCCTACAGATCTTTCTGAAGCTACAGGAATCAACTCTGTAACCGGGAAATTTCGTTCTGCTAAAACCTGAAGTAAAATTTCTCCTACCATTCCGGTTACTCCTACTACAGCTATTTTCATATCTTATTTTTGTTTTCTTAATTATTCTCCCACAAATCTTTTATCTACTGGCATGGTTTCTCCACAATTATCGCAAGTGCGCAGTTTTTCATCACCATAAAAGTTTTTAAAATGCGGAAGAAAATCTTTCTCTATGTCTTCTAATGGAAAATAAACCTCGTGTAACTTATGATTACAATGATCACAAAACCACAATAAACCATCTTTTCCGTCTTTTTCTGTTCTTTTGAGTTCTACGACCAAACCTATAGAGTTTTCTTTTCTGACCGGAGAATGTGGAATTTTTGCCGGATTGAGATACATATCTCCCGGTCCTAATTTCATGACTTTTTTTTCTCCATTTTCTTGAATATTCACCTCTATTTCTCCTTCGAGTTGATAAAACAATTCTTCTGTTTCATTATAGTGATAATCTTTTCGAGCATTTGGACCCGCAACAACCATCACGATATAATCTCCGGCTTTTTTATAAAGGTTTTTATTTCCTACAGGGGGCTTTAAAGTATCACGATTTTCTTCAATCCATTTATTTAAGTTAAAAGGTTTTTGAATTGACATAAGTTATAGTTTTTGGTTTTCGATTTCTCCCGCAATTTAAACATATTCCCCCATAAAATATGAAATTTTAAAAAGCAATTCTTCTGATTTCTAATCTATTTGAGAAATTCTCATCGTATTTACCATTCCTTTTCCTTCCACAGGCATAGCAGCTAAATTTACGACATAATCTTTTCCTTTTACATATTTAGTGACTTTCGCTATTTTATTAACGTCTCTTATGGTGTCATCAGTACTCACAAATTTATCGTAGTAAAAAGCTTGCACTCCCCAAAGTAAACTCAATTGATTTAAAATTCTTTTATTAGAACTAAAAGCTAAAATATTTACATTTGGTCTCCACGCTGAAATCTGAAAAGGTGTATATCCACTATTGGTCAATGTACAAATTGCTTGAGCATCAATCTCATCTGCAACCATAGCGGCGTGATAACAAATTGATTTTGTAATATATCTTTTGGTGATAATTGTTGGCGGATCCTCCGGAACTTTAATCAAGTCTGAATTTTCCACACTTTGTACAATTTTCGCCATTTTTTTGATAACAGCAATCGGGTGTTTCCCCACAGAAGTTTCTCCACTTAACATTACGGCATCTGCGCCATCCATCACGGAGTTTGCCACATCATTTACTTCTGCTCTTGTTGGCGTTAAGCCTTCAATCATAGATTCCATCATTTGTGTAGCAATAATCACCGGAATACGTGCTTTTTTTGCGCGATGTACTAATTTTTTCTGAATCAACGGAACTTCATGCGCCGGAACCTCTACTCCTAAATCTCCACGAGCTACCATTAATCCATCACAATAAGCTACAATATTATCTATATTTTTAACGCCTTCCGGTTTTTCTATCTTAGCAATGATAGGAATTTTATGTGCGCTATGTTTTTTAATAATATCCTGTAAAATTTGTAAATCTTTTCCGTGTCTCACAAAAGATAAAGCTATCCAATCTACTTCTTGCGAAATTGCAAATTTAGCGTCTTCCATATCTTTTGGTGTCATCGCCGGAAGAGAAATAGCAGTGTTGGGTAAGTTTACTCCTTTTCTTGAACGCAATGGTCCTCCTTGAATAACTTTTGCTACTACTTCATTTTCTCTGTTGGTTTCAACTACTTCAAATATGAGTTTTCCATCATCTAACAAAATACGTTCTCCGGGTTTTACATCTTTAGGAAACTCTTTATAGTTCATATATACTCTCTCTGCTGTTCCTTTAAAAGGTTCGCCTGTGGCAAAAGTAATTTTATCTCCTTTCACTACCACTACTGCTCCGCTCATAGAACCTACTCGAAGTTTAGGGCCTTGTAAATCGGCTAAAATTCCAATATTAACTTCAAGCTCTTCCCCGAGTTCTCTGATAAGTTTTACTTTTTCTTTAACTTCATTATGCTTCGCATGAGAAAAATTAATTCTAAATACGTTTACTCCGTTTTTTATCATATCACGAAGTACTTTTTTAGACTCTGTTGAAGGGCCTAAAGTGGCTACAATTTTTGTTTTTTTAATATTTCTCATTAATCAAAAATTAAGTTTTTATAAGATTTTATTCGGCTGATATCTTCTTGATGAACAGCTGAAATTTGTCTGATTTCTTTTATTTTTTTTAGCAGATCATTTATTTGAAATCTTCTTTCGATTTTAAAGAAATAATCTACATTTTTCCTTTCAGGAATTAAGTAAGTAGTATAACTACTGTGTTCTTTAAATAAACTTTCTGCTTTTTCTGATGCTGTGGGTTTTATCCTTGCTTTATTAGCGACCACATAATAGTCTGTATCCATATTTTTATCATAAAAATGATAAAGCGGATAATTGGAAATGGAATCAGCGCTTATAAAGTCTATATCTTCTTCTGTTCGTTCCAATCTCATTTCAAGAACTCTGTTTAAGTGATAAACCACCCTAAATATTTCAACAGAACTATATAAAGCTATTAAGTTTACCTCTTCTTCAGGAGTTTCATCGAAAAATAAATGATTTACTTTTTTAGCTTTCATCTCTTATTTATAAAACAAGTGAATTTACTTTAAATTTTAAAAAATAAGAAACAGCTTTACTTAAATGTTTTCTAAATTAAGGTTCTATCTTATTCTGCAAAGCAAAATAAGCTCGTTTAGCTGCTTTTTCTTCTGCTTTTTTCTTTGAAGTAGATCTTGCTTTTGCAATTGTTTTCCCGGCTATTTTAAGTTCTACAGAAAAGTGTTTGGTTTCTTCTTTTCCCAGATCTTCACAATTTATAAACTGAAAGGATTTTTTTTCTTTCTGACACCATTCTATCAAAAAGCTTTTATAACTCATGATTTTCCCTTCCAATCTTTCAATATCCAAGTAATTGCTTATTACTTTTTTATGAATGAATTTCTGACAAGCGCCATAACCTTTATCCATATAAATAGCGCCAATTAAAGCTTCAAACAAATTTCCGCAAATATCTGTTCCTAAACCAATATTTGTGTTTTCTTTTTGAAGAAAAGCCAGCAAATTTAATTCCTCTCCTAATTGATTTAAGGTTTGTCTATTTACAATTTTAGAGCGCATTTGCGTAAGTTCTCCCTCATCAGAATCCGGTAGTTTTTTAAAGAGATAAGCAGCTACTACCGCTCCCAATATAGCGTCCCCTAAAAACTCTAATCGTTCATAATTCAGGTTATTTCCTGACTGATCTTTTTTCTGAAGAGAGGAATGGGTAAACGCACGCTCATAGAAGTCGATATTTTTAGGAGAGAACCCTAAAATATCTTGCATTTTTACAAAAAAATCCCCGTTTTTTGAGAAACGGGAATTTAATATGTTTCGGATGACCTTCATATAAGGTATTATTCATCCATTTTTTTGAATAGTAAACAAGCATTATGCCCTCCAAAACCAAAAGTGTTGCTCATAGCAATTTTCACCTTTCGTTTTTGAGCTTTATTAAGCGTAAGATTGAGTTCCTGATCTATATTTTCATCGGGGACTTCAAAATTGATGGTTGGCGGCACAATTCCATGCTCCATCGCCAACACAGAAGCTATTCCCTCAACTGCACCTGCTGCTCCCAGCAAATGCCCCGTCATTGACTTCGTTGAGTTAATATTTAGATTTTTACTATGTGTTCCAAATACTTTTTTGATTGCTTTAATTTCTGCCACATCTCCAAGTGGAGTAGAGGTTCCGTGTGTGTTGATAGTATCAACATCTTCCGGTTTTAGACCAGCATCTTTCAAGCAATTTTGCATCACTGCCACCACTCCTTTTCCTTCCGGATGTGGAGCTGTCATATGGTGTGCGTCTGAAGACAAACCACCTCCCACAATTTCGGCATAGATCTTTGCTCCTCTTGCTTTTGCATGCTCATACTCTTCTATGACCATTGCTCCTGATCCTTCTCCTAATACAAACCCATCTCGAGTTGCATCGAAAGGTCGAGAAGCTGTTTTTGGACTATCATTTCGAGTAGAAAGTGCATGCATTGCATTAAACCCTCCCATTCCTGCAATAGTTACAGCTGCTTCACTACCTCCGGTAACAACCACATCTGTATATCCCATTCGGATAGAGTTAAAAGCATCGATAATTGCATTTGCTGAGGATGCACAAGCAGAAACTGTTGTGTAATTCGGCCCCATAAATCCATATTTGATGGAAATATGCCCCGGCGCAATGTCTGCAATCATCTTAGGAATAAAGAAAGGGTTAAAACGTGGCGTGCCATCTCCCTTGACAAAGTTGGTCACTTCGTTTTGGAAAGTTTCTAAACCTCCGATTCCTGCTCCCCAAATCACGCCCACTCGATATTTATCAAGCTTATCAAGATTTAGTTTTGAATCAGCGATAGCTTCGTCAGAAGCTACAATTGCATACTGTGAAAATCTATCCAGTCTTCGAATTTCTTTTCGGTCAAAATAACCTTTAAAATCAAAGCCTTTGATTTCACAGGCAAATTTCGTTTTAAACTTTTCAACATCAAAGTATGTGATAGGAGCACCGCCACTTTTGCCTTCTACAAGACCGGTCCAATACTCTTCAATATTATTACCGATCGGCGTTAATGCTCCAAGTCCGGTAATGACTGCCCGCTTTAACTCCATATTCTTTTAAATTAGTTCTTGATGTAGGTTTAAATTATTGCTTAGCTTTTTCTATATAAGAAACAGCTTGACCTACTGTAGCAATGTTTTCTGCTTGATCGTCAGGAATCTGAATGTCAAACTCCTTTTCAAACTCCATAATTAACTCTACAGTGTCCAAAGAATCTGCTCCTAAATCGTTAGTGAAGCTCGCTTCATTCGACACTTCGTTTTCGTCAACACCAAGCTTATCAACGATAATAGCTTTTACTTTTGATGCAATGTCTGCCATAATAATTTAATTTTTTAATTAGTGTTAAGGGGCAAAAATATAAAACTTTCGCTTTAAAAAGGTTTTTTCTCTAAAAAAGTATCTGCAATATACATTTTTCTAAGAAAAATATTTAATTTTCCCAGCGGCAAGTTAATAATAAATGCCCAATTTTAAAAGTAGAAAAACACTTCCGATGAAAAAAATCATAATCTTAGCTTCTGGAACAGGCAGTAATGCTGAGGCTATTTTAAATTATTTTAAAGATAATAATCAAGTAAAAGTTTCTCATATTATTTCTAATAATCCCAAAGCAAAAGTATTGCAAATGGCAGAAAAAAGAAATGTTGAAAATTTTTATTTTAACAGAAAAGACCTGTATGAATCCGATAAAATTTATGATTTCTTTAAAGAAAACAATCCGGATTTAATCATTTTGGCTGGATTTCTATGGATTATCCCCGAAAAAATCATTCGTGATTTCCCTGATAAAATTATCAATATTCACCCTTCCTTACTTCCTAAGTATGGCGGAAAAGGAATGTATGGAAACAATGTACATCACGCTGTTTTAGCCAATAAAGAAAAAGAAACAGGAATTACTATTCATTATGTAAATGAAAAGTATGATGAAGGAAAAATCATTGCTAACTTTAAAACTCCGCTAAATCCGGAAGAAGGTTTAAATGCTTTGTTGATGAAAATCAGAAAATTGGAGCATGAAAATTATCCAAAAGTAATTGAACAACTATTATTTCCTGAAATTTAATGGCTAAAAAGAAAAAATATTATGTGGTTTGGAGAGGCAAAAAACCCGGAATTTACAACAGTTGGCAAGAGTGCAAGAAAATGATTTCCGGATATAAAGGAGCGCAGTATAAGTCTTTCACAAGTTTTGAAGAAGCAAAAAAAGCTTTTAACAGCTCTTATGTTTTATATAAAGGAAAAAACACCACCTCAACTTCTTCTCCACGTGATTTAAGTGCTATAAAAGAAATCAATATGAATTCTATTGCTGTAGATGCGGCTTCAAGCGGAAATCCTGGAAGAATGGAATACCGCGGAGTGGATACCAAAACCGGAAAACAGCTTTTTCATATCGGACCTTTTGAATTGGGAACAAATAATATTGGAGAATTTTTAGCACTTGTTCATGGTTTGGCTTTTTTAGATTTTCATAAAAGCAATCGTGTCATTTACACCGATTCAAGAATTGCAATGAGTTGGGTAAGACAAAAAAAATGTAAAACTACTTTGGTAAAAAATTCAAAAACCGAAAAATTATTTGAATTGATTGACAGAGCTGAAAAATGGTTGAAAAACAATTCTTACCACACCCCTATTCTTAAGTGGAATACGCGAAAGTGGGGAGAAATTCCTGCTGATTTTGGAAGAAAATAAAAAAACACGCTTATCTTTTTTAAACAAGCGTGTTTTTACTTTTAGTTTTTTTATGATTTAAATATCATCATAATCAACCGTGAGTTTATCTGATTTAGGATGAGCTTGACAAGTTAAAACCAATCCGTCTTCTACTTCTCCTTTTGTTAAGATTTGATTATTTTCCATTTCCACATCTCCTTCTGTTATTTGTGCTATACAACTACTACAGATTCCACCTTTACAAGAATACGGAGGGTCTAATCCGGCGTCCATGGCAGCATCTAAAACCTTAGTATTCCTGTCCATTTCTATAACCGTTTCTTCTTCATCTAAAATAACAGTGAGGGTAGTTTTTCCACTTCTATCTTCTTTTTGCGTATTCTCCTTTTTATTTTCCGGAGTAAGAAACAATTCAAAATGTATATTGTGTTCAGGAATAGCATTTGCTTGCAAAACCTCTGAAGTCATATTAATCATTTCTTCCGGACCACAAAGATAAAAATCTGAAAAATCATGAGTTTTAAATTTTTCTTTTAAAACATATTCCACCAATTCTCGATCAATGCGTTTATAATGAATATTTTCTGCTTTAGATTCTTCTTTTTTTCTGCCAAAAAGCTTTTTTACCGCTTTTAAAGGAGATTTTTCTTCTTTAAGTTGACTATAAGCGTATTCTATAAATAAACGATCAGGATATTTCTTTTTTAATTTTTCTAAATCTCTTGAAAAAATAGTTTGCTCCGGCGTTTTATTTCCATAAACTAATATGAATTTATTTTCAGGATCTGAAAGTAATATGCTTTGTAAAATTGCCATTACCGGAGTAATTCCACTTCCTGCTGCAAAAGCAACAAATGTTTTGGCTTGTTTTTCTGAAGATGGCTCATAAACAAATCTACCTTCCGGTAAAAAAACATTTAAATAATCTCCTTCTTTTAGTTTTTGATTTACCCAAGAAGAAAACTTACCATCTGCAATTTGTTTTACAGCTACTTTGAGTTCCCCACTTTCCGGAGAAGAACATATAGAATAAGAGCGTCTGAGTTTTGCTCCTGATATTTCTTTTTCTAAAGTAAGATATTGTCCGGCGGTATAACTAAACTTATTTTTCAATTCTGCCGGAACTTCAAAACCAACACTAACAGCTTCTGAGGTTTCTCTTTCTATACTCTTTACTCGAAGCTCATGAAAATTTGACATAGTTACATTTTTCACAAAAATACGAACTAAAACAATCTTTTAAACAAATTAAGTCTAATTTAATATAATAAATATTTTGCTTTCTTTGGTTTAAAAAAACAACCGGTTTATTCTTCTAAAAACTTAGCTTTTAATTCCGGCGTAGGAATCATACATTCCACTTTTTTTCCAAACCATTTATAACGATTTTTAGCAATCAAATCGTAGATTTTATCTCTGACTATTTTAGGTAAATAAAGAAATATACTCATCCAAAAATAATATTTCATTTTTTTTGCAATATGTAAAGCAGCAGAAGATTTTACATAAAATTTATTTTCCGGAGTAATCAACACAATTGAATCGGTTTGATTTCGATTGATATCAAACTTTTCTAACAATTGTTTCCCCACTTCACTTTGAAGAGAAGCAAAACGAAATTGATCTTTTTTATCGTGTTTGATCACAAACTGAATACTTTTATTACACAGATTACAAACTCCGTCAAAAAGAACAATTGATTTATTTTTCGGAAAACTTTTCATAAGTTAATTCTCTTTGCTAAAAGCTTGTGTTATTTCAGTTGAAATTCTTTTTGGTCTTTTGGTTTTCGCATCGATTAAACACCACAAAGTTTCTGCTTCTACAATTATTTTATCATCGTTTTTTCGCTTTATCTCTACTTTTCTCACACTTTTTGCGCCTTTCATCTCTTTAACCCAAGTTTTAAGGATTAAAACCTCGCCTTCAAAAGCAGGGTTTTTATAGCTGATATTATGATTCAACACCACCCAAAACATTTGTTTTCTAAGTTCTTCAGGAATTGTTTTTTGCCAATGCTCAGCAGATATTTGTTGCACCCATTCAAGATAAATTACATTGTTGACATGATTTAATTCATCAATCGCCGAGGCGGGAACTTTTATTTCAGAAAAATAAGCTATTGCTTTCATATTCTACAAATTTACTATTATTTCTAAGATGATTTCAGGCTTTATATTTTTATCTATGTTTAAGAAAAAAGTAAACTCTTGTTATTAAGAAAGTTCTAACAACGAAAATTCTGAAATATGGAAAGATTTACTTAAATTTGGGGGAAATTTTTATAACCTAAATTCAAAAAATATAATTATGGCATTTGAACAAATAAAACTCGATTATGATTTTGAAGATCGGAA
>JAJYSY010000091.1 GCA_021793375.1 Bacteroidota bacterium
GATCTAGTTTCCGGATGAATAGTGGATATATCCGGGTTTTTAAGCAAAAACTTTTCTAAATAAATATATAAATCTTTGAGTGGATTTATGATTAATTCAGGAATAGCTTTAAATCCATTGAGGTAAAACAAACGAAACTCTTGAAGTAATTTTTTTCTTTTTTCTTCATTTTTTGCATTTAGAGAATATAACTTTTTAAAATCTTGGTAAATATCTTTATTTCTTTTTTCAATCATTTTTCCAAGATCATAAGCTTTTTCTAAAGTTTTTTCTCCCAATTTTTTTGCAGATTGATCAGAGAAAAGCATACACATTTTAGGTTTTGCAGAAAGTGTGATTCCATAATAAGGATAAAGAATTTTTACTTTTAATAGTGTGGAAGAAAAAGAAGTGATTTCTCCTAAAATTAAATACCCGGATTTTTCTAAATGAAGTTTAGTTTTTTTCATAAAATAAAGGAGAAATTATTTATAGGTTGATTACTATATTAATGCTTCAGCAGGAATAATAAAGTTTAGCTTTTTTAATTAAAATCCTAAGAATCTCTAAATCATCTTCTTTTGTACTAAAAAATACAAATATTTTTTGAATTAAGAACTGCTGATTTAATTATTCATGATGGTAGGGTTCATTTCTCAAAATCGTAAAACCTCTATAGAGTTGTTCCACAAAAAATGGACGAATCATTTCATGTGAAAAAGTCATTTTTGACAAAGCGATTTTTTGATTACTCCTTTGATAAATTTCCGAAGAAAATCCAAAAGGTCCGCCCACGATAAAAACCAATTGTTTTTTGCCGGAATTCATTTGTTTTTGAAGCCAATTTGCAAATTGTTTTGAAGTGAAATCCTTACCCTTTTCGTCTAATAAAATCACTTCATCAGAAGCTTGAATACGTTTTAGAATTTCTTTTCCTTCTCTTATTTTTTGTTCTTCTACAGAAAGGTTTTTACGGATTTTTAATTCCGGAATCACCTCAATTTTAAAAGAAGTGTAATGTTTTAAACGCTTAGAAAAACTGTCTGTTAAAGATTGAAGTTGATGATCTTTTGTTTTTCCGATCAGGAGTAAGAGAATTCTCATCTTGTTTTAGCTTAGATTTCTTATTTTAGCAAAAATAATCGGATATGAAAATTGACCAAAATTATTTTGATAAAGAAGTACAACATATTATCAAAAATGCGATAAGAGAAGATGTGGGCGAAGGAGATTTTAGTTCTTTGGCTTGTATTCCTGCTGATGCAAAAGGCAAAGCGGAATTATTGGTGAAAGAAGAAGGGGTTTTAGCAGGAGTAGAGTTTGCTAAACGTGTTTTTCAGTTTGTAGATGAAGAATTGGTGTTGAAAACTTTTAAAAATGATGGAGAAAAAATAAAAAAAGGAGATATTGTTTTTGAGATTTCCGGAAAAAGTCAATCTATTTTAAAAGCAGAGCGTTTAATGTTAAACGGAATGCAAAGAATGAGTGCAATTGCCACAAAAACCAATCGATTTGTGGAATTACTGAAAGGAACAAAAGCAAATATATTAGATACGAGAAAAACCACTCCGGGAATTCGTGTTTTAGAAAAATGGGCTGTGCAAATTGGAGGAGGAGTAAACCATAGATTTGGGTTGTATGATATGATTATGTTGAAAGATAATCATATAGATTTTGCCGGGGGAATCAGTGCTGCTATTCAAAAAACCAAAGATTTTTTAAAACAAGAAAATCGAGATTTAAAAATTATTGTAGAAGCAAGAGATTTAGCTGAAATAGAAGAAATTTTACAAAATGATGGGGTTTATCGAATTTTAATAGATAACTTTAATTATGCCGACACACGAAAAGCGGTAGAGATGATTGGCGATAAATGTCAAACAGAATCCAGCGGAAATATCACTTTAGAAACTGCAAGAAAATACGCAGAATGCGGAGTAGATTATATTTCGAGTGGAGCTTTAACCCATTCGGTTTATAACTTGGATTTGAGCTTAAAAGCAAAGTAAAATGACCAAAGTCATAGAAAAAAAAATAGATAAAATACCGGTTATTCGACATTTGGCAAAAGCTTGTAAAAAAGTAATCTTGCCGGGTTTAAATGGGTTATCGCTCTATGACTTATTGGAAATGTATATTTTCGGAATCGTCAGAGGAACTTTCAGCACCAGAGCAGGTTCTATTGCTTTTAGTTTCTTTATGGCGTTATTTCCTTTTTTGCTGTTTGTTTTAAACTTGATTCCTTTTGTTTGGTTTATAGAAGATTTTCAAACCAGATTGTTAAATTATATCGAAACACTTTTGCCACCGCAAACGCATGAACTTTTTGAAAGAATTTTTTATGATATTGCTAACACACCCAGAACAGGATTATTATCAGTAGTGTTTTTTCTGTCGGTTTTTTTAATGGCAAATGGAATTAATGCAATTTTTTCCGGGTTTGAATATTCTTGGCATACCAAAGAAAATAGATCTATTTTAAAACAATATTTTATCGCATTGGGAGTAGCAGTGATAATTGCTTTGCTATTGTTAGTTACTGTGATTGTGACGATTTATTTAACTTATATCATCGAAGACTTAAGTGCTTTAGGGTTGTTTACAGATCGTGTGAAATGGGCAGAAGTCGGACGATATGCAGTTTTTGTATTGTTGATTTATAACGCTGTGGCCATATTGTATTTCTTTGGAACGAAAGAAAGTAAAAATGCAAAATATTTTTCTGTCGGAGCTTTGTTTACAACAGTTTTAATTCTTTTATTCACTTATTTATTTGCCGGATATATTAAAAGTTTTAGCAATTATAACAGACTTTACGGTTCAATTGGAGCTTTATTGATTTTGATGGCTTACATTTGGTTGAATGCTAATATTTTACTTTTAGGATTTGAGTTGAATGGAGCTATTTTAAGATTAAAAAGAATAGATAGATATAAAAAGAAAAAAACAGAAAAAGCTTTAAAACAAGAATCTCAACCGGAAAATATCATATAATTCAAAATCAGAAAAAATAATTCCTCTTCTATGGAAAATTTTGTCGATGTAATTCTACCACTTCCTTTAGAAAAGCATTTTACTTATGCATTGACTTCTGCTCAAGCTAAAAAACTTCAACCTGGGATGAGAGTAGCAGTTCCTTTTGGAAAAACCAAAGTTTATACCGGAGTGGTTTCAAGATTGCATCATGAAAAACCAAGATTGTATGAAACAAAATTGGTAGAGGAAATTATGGATGAAAATCCTTTACTCACAAAAGAACAACTTCGTTTTTTTAAGTGGATGGCAACTTATTATATGTGTAGTGAAGGAGAAGTTTTAAAAGCTGCTTTGCCCAGTGCTTTTTTACTGCAAAGCGAAACGGTAATCGAATTAAATAAAGAAGGAGATTTTACAGATAAAAAAATAACCGACGAAGAATATCTTATTTTAGAAGCACTTGAACGACAATCACTTTTAAAAATCCGGGAAGTCATGGAAATCTTGGATAAAAAAACAGTTTTACCGGTTTTAAATCAGATGGTAAAAAAAGAAATGATTATCGTTAATCAAGAATTATATAAAAAATATAAACCTAAATTAATTAGATATGTTCGGTTGGCAGAAACTTATAATTCTGATGAAAAATTAAAAGAATTATTTGAAGTATTAAAAAGAGCACCCAAACAAACAGAAGTATTGTTGAGTTTAATTTCCTTGCGTGCAAAAACTCAAAAACCAATTCGTCCTAAGGATTTGGAAAAAGCTGCAAATACTTCTGCTTCAGTTATA
>JAJYSY010000045.1 GCA_021793375.1 Bacteroidota bacterium
TTTCAAAAAAGATTTCCGGCTTTTCCAAAAAATCAATTATTGCATCTTGATTTTTTTAAAATTCAACAAAAATTTGATTTGATTTTAGAACAAACTTTTTTCTGTGCTTTATCTCCTGATTTGAGAAATAAATATGTAGATAAAATGACAGAATTATTAAACGAAAAAGGAAAATTAGTAGGTGTACTTTTTGATTTTCCTTTTCAAGAAAAAGCAGGTCCGCCTTTTGGAGGAAGTAAAAAAGAATATGAAAAACTTTTTGCAGATAAATTTACTATTGAGATTATGGAAACAGCTTATAATTCCATCAAACCCAGGAAAGGAAATGAATTATTCATCAAAATGATTAAAAAAACTAAATAACTCTTATTATTTTTCTATTTATATTCACGGATTTTATTGAATAGATTTTGAATTTTCTAAACAAAAAAATAAAAACTCCGCTTCCTAAAGGGCATAAAAAACTTTTACACGCTTGGGCTTTTTATGATTGGGCAAATTCTGTGTACAGCTTGGTGATTTCATCTGCTGTATTTCCTATATTTTATGGAGCTTTAACCATTATCAAAGAAAATGATAAAGTCATCAGCAATACCGTAAATTTTTTAGGTTTTGAATTTAAAAACGATGCATTAATCAGTTATGTAACTGCTTTAGCTTTTTTAGTGGTTTCTGTGTTGAGTCCTTTATTAAGTGGAATTGCAGATTACACCGGAAACAAAAAAATCTTTATGAGATTTTTTAATTATCTGGGTGCACTTTCTTGTGTGGGATTATTTTGGTTTTCCTTAGATTTTCTTTGGTTTGGTTTATTGTGTTATTTTTTGGCTTTAATAGGTTTTTGGGGAAGTATAGTTTTCTATAATTCTTATTTACCTGATATTGCTTACCCTGAACAGCAAGATAAAGTTAGTGCACAAGGTTTTTCTTTGGGGTATATCGGCAGTGTAATTTTATTGGTAATTTGTTTAATTCTGATTTTATTTTATGAAACTTTTGGTTTCAGTAGTGCAGATTTCCCTACGCGTTTCTCCTTTGTTCTCACCGGGATTTGGTGGATTGGTTTTAGTCAATACACCTATTATTATTTGCCCAAAGGAAATCCTCGAGACAATGAAAATAAACACCAATTATTTAATGGTTTTTTAGAACTGAAAAAAATCTATCAAGAAATAAAGCAGAATATACTTTTGCATCGCTATCTCATTGCTTTTTTTACCTATAGCATGGCGGTGCAAACCATTATGCTTATTGCTACTTATTTTGGAGTTGAAGAAATTAATTGGGGAGAAACAGATTCTACCATAGGATTGATAGTAAGTGTTTTATTAATTCAACTCATCGCTATTGTAGGAGCAACTTATACAGCAAAAGCTTCTGAGAAATTTGGAAATATACAAACCTTGATTGCAGTAAATTTCATTTGGATTCTTATTTGTTTTTACGCATTTTTTATCTCTACTCCTTTAGAATTTTACATCACAGCCGGATTTGTAGGTTTGGTTATGGGCGGAATTCAATCTTTGTCAAGATCTACTTACTCCAAATTTATTCCTACTCACACAAAAGACACCACTTCTTATTTTAGTTTTTATGATGTTTCAGAAAAAATCGGGATTGTCATCGGAATGTTTACTTATGGATTTATTTCTCAAGTCACAGGAAGTATTAGATATTCCATCTTATTTTTTATTACCTTTTTTGGATTAGGCATCATATTATTATTCCGAAGCTTGAAAATTAAAAATTAATTTATATTTTTGAATTCGAGGGTTT
This sequence comes from Bacteroidota bacterium, assembly GCA_021793375.1. GTDB lineage: Bacteria > Bacteroidota > Bacteroidia > Flavobacteriales > Flavobacteriaceae > JAJYSO01. The sequence continues at coordinate 1,777 of JAJYSY010000045.1, forward strand.
AATTTTAATATCCTCAAAAAATAATCCACGAAATACAATTTTTTAGTTAAGTTTGCGTTAATAAATCTATTACTAAATCCTTTACATGAAATCTATTTACAGAACACTTTTGGTTCTTTTCATTTTTGCCGGTTTGGCAAGTTGTGATGATGAACCTGTAGGCGAAAGTTATAACGACGATTATAATCCTGATGCACAATTCAGAGTTGATATAAACGGAGAAACCTTTTATGCTGATCAGTATGGTGTGTACACCAGTGAAGAGGGAATCACCGAAATTATAGGAAAAAGAAATGACGGTGCAAGAGTGCATTTTAAAATAACAGGAGCCGGAGAAGATACTTATATTTTGAATGGTTCTAATTCAGGAAGTGCTTTTTATTATGATGGCGTAAATCCTGAGCCTTATGATATGACTGAAATAGACACCGTAGGAGTGTTAACCATCAGTGATTATGATATGGCAAATGGAGTAAGCTCCGGAACTTTTTCTTTTAAAGCTTATAGAGAAGAAGGAGAAGTAGTAATCGATACCACAGAAAGTGATTCTACTGACACCCCTACTCCGGGAATTGGATTACCTGATACTTTAGATTTTACCAATGGATCTTTTACAGATATTCCGTTAACAGTTGAAGGATATGAACCTGAAGATCCTACCCCGGGAGATACGATCAACAAATTCCAAGTAGAATTAGATGGAGAATTATATGAAACCAATAACACTCAAGCTAATATTAGTATAGAAAACGGATTGGTTATCGACACACAAGAAGACAGCATAAGCATGACTTTAAATGTCTTTGATCCGGAAATTGAAACCGTAGATTTAGACGGAGAAAATCCGGGAGGAAATATTGTTTATATTCCAAACACCGAAGAGGAAACTTATTTTGAAGCTACAGAAGGAAGCATCACTATTTCAGAAATTGATTATACCAATAATTTAATTTCAGGAACTTTCACAGGAGTTTTAACAGATTCTGAAAATCCCGGAAATACAATTCAGATGACAAATGGTTCTTTTGACGGTATTGCTTTTGAATCTGATATTTCTGTTGATGATTTTATGTTTGCTAATATCGGCGGAGAAAATTTCAACGCTTTTAATTTAGAAACAGAAGAAGGCGAAGCCGGTTTGATTACCACTACCGGAACAAATCAAAGTGAAAATCAATTGCAACTCACTTTCCCAAGTAGTGTAAACGAAGGAAGTTATACGGTGAGTAATGAAGCAGCTTTCTCCGGAATATATTATAAAAAAGATGATGAAACAGAGGAAATGATTCCTTATTACAGCGTTCATAACTCAGGAAATATTGTAATTACAGAAAAAGATGGAACTATTCTAACCGGGACTTTCACAATGAGTGTAAGAAATGACGCAGGAGAAGTTATACAAATCACAGAAGGAGAATTCAAAACAGATATTGCTTTATAATTCTTTTTACTGATTGTTTTACAAAAGCCTCGATATGAATTTATCGAGGTTTTTTTATGTGATCTTTCTTTTTATCAAAGTCAATTCTTAAACTTCGGATTATATCTTTTTAAAAGTTCAAAAAGTCTTTTAAAATCCTTAAATTTACCCTCAAAATTTTTGAAAGTAATATGGCAAATCCAAAACCTTATAAACCAAAGAATTTAGTTAGAATTGTAACTGCCGCTTCCCTATTTGACGGGCACGATGCAGCGATTAATATTATGCGCAGAATTATTCAATCTACAGGAGTAGAAGTAATTCACTTAGGACACAATCACAGCGCAGAATATGTTGTAAACACCGCTATTCAAGAAGATGCAAATGCAATTGCCATGACTTCTTATCAAGGAGGACATGTGGAATACTTTAAATATATGTATGACTTGCTCCGCGAAAAAGGAGCAGATCACATCAAGATTTTTTTTGGTGGTGGCGGAGTAGTTTTGCCGGAAGAAATTGAAGAGTTAGAAGAATACGGAATCGATAAAATCTATTCTCCCGATGATGGCCGCGCAATGGGCTTACAAGGAATGATTAATCATTTGGTAGAAAATTCAGATTATTTTACTCCGGATTTAAAAATATTTAAAGAAAAAGAAAAACAACATCTTGAAAATCCGAAAAAAGAAGAAGTAAAAAAAGCATTACAAGAAAACAATATAGGAACCATTGCAAGGATGATTTCTTTAGCAGAAAATCGTCACGACGATTTTCTTAAATTCTTTCCACAAGAAGAAGCTAAAAAATCAAAAACTCCTGTTTTAGGAATCACCGGAACAGGTGGAGCCGGAAAATCTTCTTTAGTAGATGAATTAGTATTGAGATTTCTCTCTGATTTTAAAGATAAACGCATCGGAATTATTTCTGTAGATCCTTCAAAAAGAAAAACCGGAGGAGCTTTATTAGGAGATAGAATCCGAATGAATGCCATTAATTCAGATCGTGTTTTTATGCGTTCTTTGGCAACTCGTCAATCCAATTTGGCTTTATCAAATCACGTTCAAGAAGCAGTAGATGTTTTAAAAGTAGCAAACTATGATTTGATTATTTTAGAAACTTCAGGAATTGGACAAAGCGATACTTCTATTACCGATTATTCCAGTTTAGCTTTATATGTGATGACCCCGGAATACGGAGCACAAACACAGCTGGAAAAAATCGACATGTTAGATTTTGCTGATATTGTTGCCCTCAACAAATCTGACAAACGCGGTGCATTGGATGCTTTAAGAGATGTTAGAAAACAGTATTCCAGAAATCATCAACTTTGGGATGCTGAATTAGAAGATATGCCCGTTTTTGGAACCATAGCTTCTCAATTTAACGACCCCGGAATGAACAAACTCTACAAAGCCATAATGGAAAAAGTAGAAGAAGTAACAGAAGGACATTTCAAAAGTGATTATCATATCACAGAAGAAATGTCTAAAAAAGTTCACATCATTCCACCAAAAAGAGTTCGTTATCTATCAGAAATCGCAGACAATAACAGAAGCTATGACGAAAAAGTAAAAAAGCAAGTAGAAATAGCTCAAAAATTATATGGGATTTATAAAACCATAGGAACTCTGAATAACACCACCCCTGCTCTTGATAAATATGGATTAAATGAAGAAGAACTGAAAAAACATACTTCAGAAGATAATCAAGAGATTATAGATTTGCTAAAAAAAGAATTTGACAGCATAAAAATGGATTTTGATCCTTATAACTGGGAAAAAATCTTGGATTGGGACAAGGTGGTAAAAAAGTATAAAGATCCTATTTTTAGTTTTAAAGTAAGAGACAGAGAAATTAAAATTGAAACTCATACCGAATCTTTATCGCGTTTACAAATTCCGAAAATTTCTTTACCAAAATATAAAGCTTGGGGAGATTTATTAAAATGGATTTTACAAGAAAATGTTCCGGGAGAATTCCCTTATACCTCAGGATTATATCCTTTCAAAAGAACCGGAGAAGACCCCACTCGAATGTTTGCCGGAGAAGGCGGACCGGAAAGAACCAACAGGCGTTTTCATTATGTGAGTTTAGATATGCCGGCAAAACGTTTATCTACTGCTTTTGATTCGGTAACTCTTTATGGAAATGACCCGGATTATCGTCCTGATATTTATGGAAAAATCGGAAACTCCGGAGTTTCTATCTGTTGTTTAGATGATGCCAAAAAATTATACTCAGGATTTGATTTAGCCGATAAATTAACTTCTGTAAGTATGACCATCAACGGCCCTGCTCCTATGCTTTTAGGTTTTTTTATGAATGCTGCCATAGATCAACAATGTGAAAAATACATCATCAAAAATAATATGGAAGATGAAGTAGAAAAGAAAATTGTTGAAATCTATAAAGAAAAAGGAATTGAGAGACCAAAATATAACGGAGAATTACCAGAAGGAAACAATGGTTTGGGATTAATGCTTTTGGGGGTAACTGGAGATCAAGTTTTACCAAAAGAAGTTTATGAAGAAATCAAAAAAGATACGATTTCTAAAGTTCGTGGAACTGTTCAAGCAGATATTTTAAAAGAAGATCAAGCACAAAACACTTGTATTTTCTCTACAGAATTTTCTCTGCGCTTAATGGGAGATGTTCAAGAATATTTTATTGAAAATAATGTTCGGAACTTTTATTCTGTTTCCATTTCAGGATACCATATTGCAGAAGCCGGAGCAAATCCCATTACACAATTGGCTTTAACGCTTTCAAACGGATTTACGTATGTAGAATATTACCTAAACCGTGGAATGGATATCAATAAGTTTGCTCCCAACCTCTCTTTCTTCTTCTCTAACGGAATCGACCCTGAATACGCAGTGATTGGCCGTGTAGCAAGAAGAATTTGGGCAAAAGCTATGAAACATAAATACGGAGCAAATGCGCGTTCGCAAATGTTGAAGTATCATATTCAAACTTCAGGACGTTCATTACACGCACAAGAAATTCAGTTTAATGATATCCGTACAACTTTACAAGCACTTTATGCTATTTATGACAACTGTAATTCCTTGCACACCAATGCTTATGATGAAGCCATCACTACTCCGACAGAAGAATCTGTAAGAAGAGCTATGGCCATTCAATTGATTATCAACAGAGAATTAGGATTAGCGAAAAACGAAAATCCAATTCAAGGCTCATTTATCATTGAAGAATTAACAGATTTAGTAGAAGAAGCAGTTCTTTATGAATTTGACAGAATCAATGAAAGAGGTGGTGTTTTAGGCGCTATGGAAAGAATGTTCCAGCGTATGCAAATTCAAGAAGAAAGCTTGTATTATGAAAAACTAAAGCACAGCGGAGAAATGCCAATTATTGGAGTAAACACTTTCTTAAGCAGCAAAGGTTCTCCTACAGAAAGACCTGGAGAAGTTATCCGTGCAACGCAAGAAGAAAAAGAATTCCAGATTAAAACGCTTGAAAAACTGCATAAAACTTATGAAGATAAAGCTGATAAAGCCATAGAAAAAGTAAAAAATGCAGCTATAGAAAACCAAAACGTTTTTGAAGCACTGATGGAAGCCACAAAAGTTTGTTCTTTAGGGCAAATCACCAACGCACTTTTTGAAGTTGGTGGACAATACAGAAGAAATATGTAATATTTTTGCTGATTAAAAATAAACTCCTCAAGAATATTGAATTCTTGGGGAGTTTTTATTTTTCTATAAATTATTACGCTTTACAGCAGTTTTTGCATTTATAAAAATATTGACAAGCATCTGTTGGCATAACTTCTTTCTTTTTATAATTACATTTAGAACAAGTTATTATAAATTTTAATATAGTTTTCAGTATAAAATTTAATAGTAAAAAAAAGCAGGTCTATAAGCCGGATTCTGTCTTTTGTTAAATCAACAAAAGCTTTATCATTTATCTGAAATTATTGTTACCAATAATCTTTAGCTGCCTACCCTCCGGATTGGACGGGTCATCCTTAAAAACCGGTTTACGTGGCATTGCACCGCATAGAGTTTACCTGATTGCACTACAGCATTACCTGTACATTCTTTCTGTTGCACTTGTCCATAAGTTTTAGGAATTTCTAAAACCTTGACGGCCGTTAACCGTTATGCTACCCTGTGGTGTCCGGACTTTCCTCTCTTATAAATATAATAGCGATAAAGCGACCTGCTTCATACAAAGATAAGCTTCTGCTTATTCTAAATAAAATTATTTTTTAGCTTTTATACAAAAAAAGCACCTCGTTTTGAAGTGCTTTTTCTTAATGCATTACTGTATTTTTAAACAGTTTATTGTCCGGCTTTTTCCATCATACTTTTGTACTTGCTCGCCTCTTCTTCATTTTTCAACTGAGAATTGATTTGATATAAAGTCTGCATAAGCTCTACACTTTCCGGAGCATTTTCTAATGCCTTTTCCAAATAAGGCAATGCAGTTTTTAATAAATCATTACGATCTTCTGAAAGCTTATTGTATTTCTCTGTATCTGCTTTAGACATTCCCAAAGAGTTCATTTCTTCTACAATAGCTTCTTGTTTATTTAAATAAGAATTGGCTATTCCGTTGTAAGCTGTTACAGATTTGGGATTGCTTTCAATTGCTTTTTCATAATATTCACGAGCTTTTTCTTCTTCTTTTTCCTCTAAAGCATTATCTCCTAAAATAACATAATATGCTTCAGCATTTTCAGGGTCTTTTCTGATTAATTCATCAAGAATTTTCAAGTAATTTTCTTTGTCTCCGCTTTCTTCATAAACAATTGCTTCGGCTTTTAACAGCTCCATATCATTTGGTGCTTTTTTTCTTGCTTCTTTAATTGTTTTGATAGCTTTTTCTTGATTTCCTGCTCTCAGATGTGTTAAAGCTAATTGCTTGATTACATCTCCATCACGTCTTTCAGAACGTTCTACTTGTGGGTCTGTATAATCTCCAGATTGTACAAACATATCTCTGTCTGCCTCATTTCCGAAAACTTCTTTTTCTCCGGTTTCTTTATTTACTGCAGTATATTGCAAAGCGTTTCCTTTATACCCCATATCTTTCAACTTGGTATAATATTCGATAGCAAGTTCATCTTCTTGTGCGTTATAAGCATTTCCTGCAGCAACAAATAAGTAAAGCGTATCTTCAGGACTCATTTCATAAGCTCTATAAATTTTTTTATAAGCATCTCTATAGTTTTGATTTTCTTGATCTTGAACAGCACTTTGTACTAAAAATTGTTCAACCGCATGCAAACCTTGTGCGCCTTCTTCTTTATTTCCATATTCAATGGCTTTTTCAAAGTTTTTAGTGGCTTCTTCCAATTCTTCTAAAGTTCCTGTTCCTCCTAAACCAATTACAGTTCCGTTTGCGGTATAAAAACGAGCTTTATATTTTTTATTTAAAGAAGAAACATCAGCTTCTGCTTCTTGTAAAAGCTGTTTTGCTTCTGCAAAATTCTGTTCTTCAATAGCTTTTTCTGCTTGTCTTATTTCTTTTTTCTGACCAAAAACGGTTGCTCCCGCCATCATCAGAAAAACAATAGGAAAATATTTAAAATTCATAGTATTACTTTAATAAAATAATTTAAAAAATTTATTCTTCTTCTGTTTTATCTGGTGTTATGTCATCAACTTCTGTTCCACCTTCTTCCGTATTTAAATTTTCTTCCTCTAATTCATCATCATCATCCTCTTCGTTTACAATTCGAGCAACAGCAGCAATAGCATCATCCTCTCTTAAATTAATCAGTTTTACTCCTTGTGTGGCTCTTCCCATAACTCTGAGGTTTCCTACAGCAATTCGAATAGCTACTCCTGATTTGTTGATAATCATTAAATCATCATCATCTGTAACTTTTTTGATGGAAACTAATTCTCCGGTTTTTTCTGTGATATTGATAGTTTTTACCCCTTTTCCACCTCTGTTGGTTACGCGATATTCTTCTAAGCTGGATCTTTTTCCATATCCATTTTCTGCTACTACCAAAATATCTACTTCAGGCTGATGTACTGTTACCATTCCGATTACTTCATCATCTTCTCCGTCTAAACGAATTCCTCTTACACCATAAGCTGTACGCCCAACTGCACGTGTTTTTTCTTCTTCAAAACGAATACATTTTCCTTTTTTAGAAGCCAATAAAACTTCACTGTCTCCGGTGGTCAATCTTGCAGATAACAATTCATCATCTTCTCTAATACTGATAGCGCGAATTCCATTGATACGCGGACGAGAATATTGTTCTAATAAAGTTTTCTTTACCTGTCCTTTTTTAGTTGCCATAATGACATAATGACTGTTGATGTAATCTTCATCTTTTAAGTCTTCTGTACAGATAAATGCTTTTACTTTATCTTCTCGATCAATGCTAATCAGGTTTTGAATTGCTCTACCTTTTGAAGTTTTGCTTCCTTCGGGGATTTCATAAACTCTCATCCAATAACATTGTCCTTTTTCTGTGAAAAACAACATATATTGATGATTGGTTCCTACAAATAGATATTCTAAGAAATCTTCACTTCTTGTGGTAGAAGCTTTTGAGCCTATTCCTCCTCTTCTTTGTTTTCTGTATTCTGTTAAAGGAGTTCTTTTGATATATCCTGCATGAGAAATAGAAATTACTACTTGTTCATCAGGAATCATATCTTCAATACTCAACTCAGATCCTGAGTATTCAATTTGAGAACGTCTTTCGTCTCCGTATTGTTCTTTAATTTCAAGTAATTCTTCTTTAATGATTTCCATTCTACGATCTTCATTTGCTAAAATATCTTTTAGATCTTCAATGGTTTTCATTAATTCTTCATACTCATTTCTGAGTTTATCTTGTTCTAAACCGGTAAGCTGACGCAAACGCATTTCTACAATTGCTCTGGCTTGCACATCAGAAAGTTCAAAACGTTCTATCAACTTGTTTCTGGCTTCTTCTGCGTTTTTAGAAGAACGAATAAGGGCGATTACTTCATCTATATTATCAGAAGCAATAATTAATCCTTCTAGAATATGCGCGCGTTCTTCGGCTTTTCTTAATTCATATTTTGTTCTTCTGACCACTACGTCATGACGGTGATCAACAAAGTGTACAATTAAATCTTTTAAGTTAAGTTGCTCCGGTCTTCCGTTTACCAAAGCAATATTATTTACACTAAAAGAAGATTGTAAAGCTGTATATTTATATAAAGTATTTAAGACAATGTTTGGAATTGCATCTCGTTTCAAAACATAAACAATGCGCATTCCATTACGGTCAGATTCATCACGAATCAATGAGATTCCGTCAATTTTTTTATCATTGACCATATCTGCCGTTTTCTTAATCATATCAGCTTTATTGACCAAGTAAGGAATTTCGGTTACAATAATGCATTCTCTGCCTTCAACCTCTTCAAAATGAGCTTTGGCACGCATCACTACTCTACCTCTTCCGGTTTTAAAAGCTTCTCTAACCCCTTCATATCCATAAATGGTTCCACCTGTCGGAAAGTCAGGAGCTTTAATATATTCCATTAATCCTTCTATTTCGATATCGTTATTATCGATATAAGCAATAGTTCCATCTACTACTTCAGAAAGGTTATGAGGTGCCATATTAGTGGCCATTCCTACTGCAATTCCACTGGCTCCGTTTACTAAAAGATTGGGAATTCTGGTAGGTAAAACAACCGGCTCTTCTATGGTGTCATCAAAATTGAGTTGATGATCAACGGTTTCTTTTTCAATATCCAACAACATGGCCTCACTAAGTTTACGCATACGTGCTTCTGTATAACGCATTGCTGCCGGACTATCTCCATCTACAGAACCGTAGTTTCCTTGTCCATCAACCAACATATAACGCAAACTCCACTCTTGAGCCATCCGCACCATAGTGTTATAAACTGAACTATCTCCATGCGGGTGATATTTACCTAAAACCTCTCCTACAATACGTGCAGATTTTTTATGAGGTCGGTTGTGAAGTACACCGAGTTCATGCATTCCAAATAAAACTCTTCGGTGAACCGGTTTTAAACCATCGCGCACATCTGGTAATGCACGTGACACAATGACGGACATCGAATAGTCAATATACGCCGTCTTCATTTCATCTTCAATATTGATAGGGATTAATTTACCCCCTTCTCCTTCTGCCATATATAAGTGTTATAATTGTTTTTGTTTTTTTTAAAGCACGGCAATTTAAACAATTTCTTCTTGATTTCAGCGATTTAAGAAGCTTTTTACACTTTTTTTATCCACAATCCTATGAAAAACACAAGCTTTAATAAATAACTTCTTTTTAACTTTGAAAAGAGAAGAAAATTTCTCTATTTAGCTAAACAATATATTAAGGTATGCTTTTTGAAGAATACCTATCAAAATAATAAAGGAGGATAAGTATGGACGATAATTTTTCACCCCGAGTAAAAGATGTTATAACGTACAGCAAAGAAGAAGCTTTGCGTTTGGGTCATGATTTTATTGGCACTGAACATTTGATGCTTGGTTTGTTGCGAGATGGAGATGGTAAAGCAATCGAAATATTAGATACTTTAGATATTGATTTAGATTATTTACGCAGGAAAGTGGAAATTCTTAGTCCTGCCAATCCTGAAGCAACAGATACTACTAATAAGAAAAAGAATTTACACTTAACACGTCAAGCAGAACGAGCTTTGAAGACTACTTTTTTAGAAGCAAAATTATTTCATAGCTCTTCTATAAATACTGCTCATTTATTGCTTTGTATTTTACGCAACCAAAACGATCCGACAACCAAATTGCTCAATCGTTTAAAAGTGGATTATGACGGAGTTAAAGATGAGTTTAAAGCAATGATTATGCAAGAAGATAAAGACAATATAACAGAAAATCCTACTGCTGAAACTTATCGAGGAGATGAATCTTCGGGAGATACCGGAAGAAGAAATCCATTTAAAAGCGGTAGCGGAAATACAGGCAAAAAAGGAAAAAAGAAATCAAAAACACCGGTACTCGATAATTTCGGTCGTGATTTAACCGCTATGGCCAGCGAAGATAAGTTGGATCCGGTGGTAGGAAGAGAGAAAGAAATAGAAAGAGTTTCTCAAATCTTAAGTAGAAGAAAAAAGAATAACCCTATTTTAATAGGGGAACCTGGTGTAGGAAAAAGTGCTATCGCCGAAGGCTTGGCCTTGCGAATTGTACAGCATAAAGTATCGCGTATTTTATTTGATAAACGAGTGGTTACTTTAGATTTAGCCAGCTTAGTCGCCGGAACAAAATATCGCGGGCAATTTGAAGAACGCATGAAAGCAGTGATGAATGAATTGGAAAAAAATGACGATATCATTCTGTTTATCGATGAAATTCACACTATTGTCGGCGCCGGAGGTGCAACCGGAAGCTTAGATGCCAGCAATATGTTTAAACCCGCTTTGGCACGTGGAGAATTACAATGTATTGGTGCCACAACTATTGATGAATACCGCCAACACATCGAAAAAGATGGAGCTTTAGAAAGAAGATTTCAAAAAGTAGTAATCGAGCCCACAACGGTTGAAGAAACTATAGAAATTCTCAATAATATTAAAGATAAATACGAAAGTCATCACAACGTAACTTACACCAAAGAAGCTATTGAAGCTTGTGTGAAGTTAACCAACCGTTATATGACTGATCGATATTTACCCGATAAAGCCATCGATGCTTTAGATGAAGCCGGATCAAGAGTTCATATCACTAATATCAAGGTTCCACAAAGAATTTTAGACTTAGAAGAAAAACTGGAAAAAGTTCGTGAAGAAAAAAATACGGTTGTCAAAAGACAAAAGTATGAAGAAGCGGCTAAACTTCGTGATGATGAAAAAAATCTGATGGAAGAATTAGAAGCGGAAACCACCCGCTGGGAAGAAGAATCTAAACTTCACAGAGAAACTGTTGATGAATCCAGCGTTGAAGATGTGGTTTCCATGATGACAGGAATTCCGGTGACTCGTGTGGCTAAAACAGAAAAAAATAAATTAGCAGGGTTGAATGCTCATCTTCAGCAATATGTAATCGGGCAAGATCAAGCGATTCAAAAGGTTGTAAAAGCTATTCAGCGAAATCGCACCGGATTGAAAGATCCCAATCGTCCGATTGGTTCATTTATATTCTTAGGACAAACAGGAGTAGGTAAAACTCAATTGGCTAAAGTATTGTCAAGAGAACTTTTTGATAATGAAGATGCTTTAATCCGAGTGGATATGAGTGAATATATGGAGAAATTCGCTGTATCAAGATTAATCGGAGCACCTCCGGGATATGTAGGCTATGAAGAAGGAGGAGAATTGACCGAAAAAGTTAGAAAAAGACCTTATTCTGTTGTACTTTTAGATGAGATTGAAAAAGCACATTCCGATGTTTTCAACACTTTATTGCAAGTAATGGATGATGGTTATATTACAGATAGTATGGGAAGAAAAGTAGATTTCAGAAATACTATTATCATTATGACTTCAAATATTGGTGCCAGAAAATTACAAGATTTCGGATTAGGAGTAGGTTTTGGAACACAAGCTCGAAAAGAACAAGCTGATGCTGAAATGAGAAGTGTTTTAGAAAATTCTTTAAAGAAAACTTTTGCTCCCGAATTTTTAAATCGTGTAGATGATGTAATAGTGTTTAATGCACTTGAGAAAGAACACATCAACAAAATTATAGATATCGAGTTAAGCAAACTTTATGCACGTTTAAAAGATTTAGGATATCAAGTTGAAATGACAGATAAAGCTAAAGATTTTATTGTAGATAAAGGTTTTGACAAACAATATGGAGCAAGACCATTAAATCGAGCTATTCAGAAATATGTAGAAGATGAATTAGCAGAAAAGATTGTAAATTCTCAAGTAGAAGAAGGAGATAAAATTCTTCTTGATCATTTAGCAAAAGAAGAAAAACTATATGTAGAAATTATAAAAGAGAAAAATGCTACTACAGATAAAGAGAATTGATATTTCTTTTTAAAAATTATATAAAAGCCTTGGTTTCCTAAGATCAAGGCTTTTTTATTATAAAAATTTATAAAAAACAGAAAAGTGAGGATATCTAATAAAATCCTTAAAAATATTATTGAATTTCATTCCCTTTTCATGTTTTGGATTTGGAGTTTGAGAGTTGTAAACTATCAAATCTTTAAAAGTGATAGAAAACAACCATCTTTCTCCTAAATCTAAATCAATATTAACATCAAAATAAGCAGATATATAGTTTTGATTTTGTTTTTCTTGAGGCAAATTTCTTTGTTTTATTCGATAATAATTATAGCTCATTCCAAGTTCACTACTCAAATAAATAGATTCTATAATTTGAATAAAATAATATTTTAACCCTCCTCCTATTTTATAATTTGTTCCCACCAAACTCAATCCATCTGTTTGACGTTTATAATTTGAATAATCTAAGCCTAAATGTCCTGTGATAAAAGTATTTTCCAGAACTCCATAATTTATTTTAGGGAGTAAAGAAAAACGTAAAGCATTATCTAACTCATAATTGCTGAAAGTTTGTTGATTTATATATGCCAAATCTTTATTATAAAAACTTAAGCCAAAATCTCCTCCAACAAAAAAGCTTCCTTTTTTAAATATTTCTTGTGAAAAACTTTTAATAGAAAATAAGCTGAGTATAAAAATGAAAAAAAATCGGAATATTATTTTCATTATATAAGATTAGGTTTCAAACTTACTTAAAATCTGATATTTTTATAATAGTTTTTATAAAATCATAAAAAAACCACCTCAAAAAAAGGTGGTTTTTAAAATTTCAATCTTTTAAATCAGTGTTTAGAAAGAATATCTTGCAGATACGTTAAATGTTCTTCCGCTTCCCCAATAGAATTCACGCTCATTACGTTGTTGACTTACATATTGGTGATTTAATAAGTTGTAAATGTTTCCGCCTAACTGCAATCTATGGCTGTTATCAAATCTGAAAGTATAAGAAGCTCCAAGATCAAATAAAGAATAAGAATTCAGTTTTGCCGGTTGATAAGTTTCTCCTTCTAAAGATTGATTAGCTGCTTCTGTAGCATCTACATATCCATAGAAATTAGAAAAATAATTCCAGTTTACATAAGTTTTGAATTTACTTGGAATAATGTCATAAGTAATTCCGGCTCCTCCTGAAGTTTGTGGTGCCTCTCCTACTTTTGTATTTTTTAAATTCGTTGTAAATTCCTCAACATATTGTTGAGAATCATTATCTCTTACTTTTACCGGGCTTTTTCCATCATATTGCCATTTTCCGACTGCAAGATGTCCTCTTAAAGTAATATCTGTCATCGGTCTCCATTTTACATCCAACTCCAATCCTTTATGAAGCTGTGCAATATTGGTAAAGTGATAAGAAACACTTTCATATTGAGGATTATCATAATTTCCGTCAGGATCATAAGAACCTCCGTGGAATCCTAAGAAACGATTTTTCCAGTTGGTGTGATAAGCATTCAAATTCAATTGAAAATTCTGAATATCAAATCTATATCCTGCCTCAAATCCTAAAATTTCTTCATTATTTACGTTTTCAGAAATCTTAGTATTGTCATTTCTATCATCAAAGATACTATTGTTAAAAGGCTGTCTTGAATATTTTCCTGCATTCACAAAAATAGAATGCTCTTCTGTAATATTCCAAGCTGCACCTCCTTTAATATTATATCCGGTTTTATTTAACTTCTTAGATTTCTTTGCTTCTTCAAAGTTTCCACGATCTTCTCTTTGGTATGATTGATTTGAAATAGATCCTTGTGCAAAAACAGAAAACTGATCATTAGACCATTCTGCTTGTCCGAAAGCTCCTTGATAATTCACATCTTCTGAATAATCAAAATTTGTACGTTGCTTCTTTGAAGCATAGTTAAATAAGCTTGACCAAGGGTTTACGCTAAAAGTTTCGTTTACTTCATGATCAGGATCCCCATAAGTTTCTTGAATAAATCCTTCCAAACCTAATAAATCTCTCAACTGCTGAAAGTGATCTCCTCTATAAAAACGAATATCAGCTCCAACATTTAAAGAAAGATTTTCGATTTTATCATATTGATAGTTTGTAACTCCTCCCCACCAGAAGTGGTTGTTTACGTTCATAGTTAAAACAGTTCCTTCACGAATTGCAGGACCATCATCAGGGAAAATCATTTTTCCAATTCCATTTTCTACTTGAGCATTGGATTCGTTAACCACAAAATCCCAATCAACTAATCCACGATCAGGAGTGTAAGCTCCGTTTAAGTATGGGTCATCTCCTCCTTGATCATAATCTAAAAAACCAATTCCATTTCCTGCAGAACCGGCTCCTCCACCTCTACCTAAAGAAGCATAAATTACTGTTGATAAGTTTTGATCTTCATCAATATCCCAATCCCAGTTAAAGTTTAAAATTGGCTTGTGGTAATAGTTTACTCTTTCAGAAAGGTATTTTCCATCTCTAAAACCATAATTTCCGTTATATCTTCTTCCAAAATGATCGTAATCTTCTTGTGTTTTTGCAAAGTTTTGGCTGTGTTGTTGCGGAGCTCCGGTTAACATTAAGTTGAAGTTATGATTTTCAAGCTGTTTTCCTACAGAGAAGAAATAAACTTGTCCGTTTCCTCTTGTTCCGTTAGCATATTTTCTATGTGCTTGCCAGTGGTCTAACAAGAAAGAAAAACCCCAACCATTTTCGTTTATTCCGGTGTCATATCCAAAAGTAGCTTTAGTATAGCTGTCATTTCCCATCATAAAGCGTGCAAAACCGCCTTCGCTTCTTGCTGTAGCTTTAGTAATCATATTCATGGTTCCTCCTACAGATGATATTGCCAATTTAGAAGACCCTAATCCACGCTGAACTTGAACAGCATTTACGATATCTGAAAGTCCTGACCAGTTTGACCAATATAATTTTCCGTTAGTCATATCGTTGATTGGCTGACCGTTTACTAAAAAAGCAGTGTTTGATTGGTCAAATCCACGAACGAAAATTTGAGAATCTCCAAATCCGCTTGACTCTCCGGAAACATATACGTTTGGTGTGTTTTTTACAATATTCGGAAACTCTACGTTTCCTGCAGCACGCAATTGAATTTCATCGCGAGTAATAGTAGAAACTGCAATTGGCGTTTTACGATCTTTTGCAAGGTCGATAACTCCTTTTCCTACAATAACTACTTCATCTAAGGCGTTTGAATCTTCTTCAAGTTGAATTTCGCCTACATTAATTTGATTTGAATTTTCTAAATCAAAAGGAATTTCAGTGGTTTGAAAACCAACAAAAGAAATCACTAAAGAACCTGACTTTTGATCGGTCTCTAAGGTGAAATCACCGTCAAAATCAGTTTCTGTTCCATTGGTTGTACCTTTGATAAGTACATTAGCACCAGGTAATGGTAAAGGTGTATAATCTACAACTTTTCCTTCAATAATGTTTTGCCCTATGGCAAAGTTTGTTGCTAATAAAAAAATTAACAAAACACTTAAGTGTCTCATGGGTTAAAATTATAAATAAGTTATTTTATTTTTTTGCAAAGAAACTAATTTTAACCATCAAAAACGAAATTTACTCAATATGTTTTAAGACTTTTTTAGAGCAACAAAATGCCAAAAACTATTTTTTTAACACTAAGAATGCAATATTTTTAATTTAAAGATTATATTCATAAAGTAAGCAGACTTTTTATTTTAAAAATCTTACATATAAATATATATTATTTTATTCTTCATCAGGTCCGTAAACCAATTTAATAAATTCCTCTTTTTCTATTTGCCCAAAATAAGTGTATAAATCAAAGTTTTCTAATGCTTCAATTATAGCTTCTTTGTTATATTTTATTCCGGTGAGTGCTTTTTCAATATCTTCAACAGGATCTTTTCCGAAAAAATCTCCATAGATTTTCACACTTTCAATATCTCCTCCTCTTTTAACATTTAAACGTAAATCTATTATTCCGGAAGGGAATTTCTTTTCTCTTTTTAAGTCAAATTTTGGAGATTTTCCGTAATTCCAATCCCAAGTTCCATATTTTTCTTCTCTTAATTTATAAACTCCTTCCCAATCTTTTTCTGTTAAGTTATATTTTTCAAAATTCGGATTTTCTGCAAAAATTCCTTTTAAAATTTTTTCTTTAAACTCTTCTGTTGTCATAGGTTGATCTAAGAACTCTGAAATATTGGCAACTCTTGCACGCGCTGATTTGTGTCCTTTAGATTTGATTTTTGTCATTTTTACCGTTAAAGCTTTTGCTACTTGACTCAAATCTGAATCCAATAAAAGTGTTCCGTGATTAAACATTCTTTTCACAGAAGAAAATTGTGCGTTTCCTGATATTTTTTTGTCATTTACCACAATATCATTTCTTCCTTTCATTTCTGCCGGAACTCCCATTTCATTTAAAATCTTGATAATTGGAGCGGTAAATTGCTTAAAGTTATTCAGCTTAGTACGATCATAGTCTGTCATAAAACTGAAATTTAAATTTCCAAAATCATGATAAACAGCTCCCCCTCCTGAAATTCTTCTTACTACTTTAATATCATGTTTTTCTATATAATCCTGATCAATTTCTTCTAAAGTATTTTGATTTCTACCAATAATGATGGAAGGTTGATTGATGTAAAACAAAATATAATCCTCTCCGTTTGGTAAATTTCTAATGCAGTATTCTTCTAATGCAAGATTTGTTTTAGGATCATTAATACCTTTATTATCTATATAAATCATTTTTTCTTAATTATTTTTTTACAAATTTAAATATTTCATCTTTACAAAAATCCATTGCTAAGCGAGAAAATTTACTCCGGATATTCTATTCGCAAATGATAAATATTATTCAGTTTGCGTTTCAATACTTTTTTTATGGTTTGAATTTCTTTAAAAGTAATATCAGCATTTAAAAACTGTCCTTCTTCCACTTTATGATCAACAATTTTTTCTACAAATTGGTCAATCTTTTCTATGGTGGGTTCTCTTAAGCTTTTGCTCGCTGCTTCTACACTATCTGCCATCATCAAAATAGCAGTTTCTCTGCTGAAAGGTCTTGGCCCCGGATATTGAAAATCTTCAATATTGATTTCTTCTCCGGTTTTTTCAGCTCTGTCTTTTGCTTTTCTATAAAAATAAGCCACTAAAGTATCTCCGTGATGAGTTCTGATAAAGTCAATTATTCGATCAGGAATATTATTGTTTTTAGCCATTTCTATTCCATGCAAAACATGATTGATAATTATTTTTGCGCTTTCTTCCGGTGTCATATTATCATGTGGATTTACTGAAGTAATTTGATTTTCAGTAAAATATGCCGGATTTGTCATTTTTCCTATATCATGATGTAAAGCTCCAACGCGCACCAACATTGCATTTGCTCCAATTTCATTGGCAGCTGCTTCTGCAAGATTTGCTACGTTTAAACTATGATGAAAAGTTCCAGGTGCTTTGTTGGAAAGTTCTTTCATCAGTTTTGAATTGGTGTTAGATAATTCCAACAAAGACATATCAGAAACCAAACCGAAAGTTTTTTCATACGCATAAATCAATGGTTGAACAAATAAAGTCAGAATCCCATTAACAATAAACATGGAAACTACAATTCCATTAATACTATTAAAGTTTCCTTCTTGAATAATATTAAACGCTAAATAGGTAAAAATATAAATCAGCGTTATTTGTCCTACAGAAATAAATAAGTTAGCGCGTTTGTACAATTCAGAAAAACTCACAGAAGTTACCATTCCTGCCATAATTTGTAAAAACATATACTCAAAACTATCCGGAACAATAAA
>JAJYSY010000092.1 GCA_021793375.1 Bacteroidota bacterium
AACAACGAACATGAAATAATTGTTCCTCCTGTTGCCACGATGCCTTTATATCCTACTATAATTATTCCCATTACCCCAGATCAAGAAGATTCTTATCGCTATAAATACAATGGCAAAGAATTTCAAGAGGAATTGGGTTTAAATTGGCATGACTACGGCGCAAGGAATTATGATGCGGCGATTGGACGGTGGATGAATGTGGATCCGTTGGCGGAGATATATTCGGCTTATTCTCCTTATTCTTATGTTTTGAACAATCCTTTGAGCTTTAGTGATCCAACAGGGATGGCTCCTGACTCTTCTGAGTGTTTCTGGTGTAAAATCAGGAAGGTTTTCAATAAGATAATTTTTGGTAAAGATGAAAAACTTCTTCCGGATGGACGACGAGAAGATAAATATTCCAGAGGAACCGGATGGCCAAAAGAAAAAAGAAAGACAAAGGCCAAAAGTGGGAAAGGACAAAATAATTCTTCTGAAAGAGCGCCTACAGAAGCCATTGCTGCTGTGGGGGTACAGAAAAAGATGCTTGATGTCAATCTCAGCGCCATTGACCCTATTGATATTCCGCAATATAATATATCTGCCCCTCCAAGTAATTCTTACGGCTCGATTTCTATTAACAATCGAAACATTAAAATAAATGCCCCAATAAATGATATCAGCTTTGATTTTATAGGTACTATGGGAAGGATAAATACAGATAAAACAAGAGAGTTTTATTCTTTATCCGGTCCTCAAAGACAAAATTTAGATGCTATAGCAAACTATTTGATTACACATCCACAGGCAACCATCAGATTTCAGTATGTTGATCCATCCCGCGTTAATGATGCACAGAGCATTCGTGAAATTTATAACAATAACTTTCAGCAAATTTTCAATTATTTGAATAGAAAAGGTGTGAATAATCCGAATAAACGAATATTAAGAAGTTTGGGAGATAAACGCGGCGTAATATTAAATACTAAATAAGATGAAGTATTTTAGTTTGTTAATAGTGTTTCTGTTGAACTTACAAGCAGTTCAAGCGCAAAACTATGAGAATGATAGCATTCTTATTTGGAACGAAAATAGAAAACTTACTTGGGAGGATTTTCAAAGTAAGACTATTCCAAAAAAACCGAAAAATTCAGCAACATTATCTCCCTCTATAAAATTTTATCCAAACGAGCTTTTCTTGGAAAACATATCAAAAATAAGAATCATCGCAATAACTGATAAAAATGAATCTTGGGTAGATGATAAATCTTATGAAGTTTTAAACCATGAACAAACTCATTTTAACATTACAGAGTTATATGCACGAAAAATAAGAAAGACTTTGAAGGATTATTTTGATAAAAACAATTCTTATGAACTAGATTCAATTGCTGAAATTTATCATTCTTTGGAAGATAATTTTTGGGAAACTCAGTTTGAATATGACAGAGAAATACGAAAAGACTGGAATAATGGTAAGTTATATCAAAAAAAATGGGACAAAAAAATAGACAGTTTATTACAGGTTTATAAAGACTATGAGCGAAATTATACGATTGAGGATTTGGAGGAGGAATAATAAAATGTACGACAAATGAAATATTTTAGTTTATTAATAGTGTTTCTGTTGAACTTGCAAGCAATCCAAGCGCAAGAATATGAGAATGATAGCATTCTTATTTGGAACGGAAACAGACAACTTACTTGGGATGATTTTCTATCAAAAAACATTAAATTAGAAATGGTTGATGATGCAGAGTTAACATTGTCTATTAGTATTTTTCCTAAAAAAATTAATTGCGAAAATGTCAAAAACATTCACATAATCACATTAGCTAAAAAAAATAAATCTTCAGTAAGAGTTGAATCTTGTGGAGTTTTAAAGCACGAACGGACTCATTTTAATATTGCTGAATTGTTTACAAGAAAAATGAGGAAGAGTATGGAAGATTTTAAAGAACGAGATACTTGTAATCTTCAAGATATAGTTGATTTACACAAGAGAATAGATAATAAGAACCTTCAAACGCAACTTTTATACGACAAAGAAACTAATCATAGCAAAAACATAGTAGAACAAAAAAAATGGGATAGAAAAATAGACAGTTTATTACAGGTTTATAAAGACTATGAGCGAAATTATACGATTGAGGATTTGGAGGAGGAATAATAAAATGTACGACAAATGAAATACTTTAGTTTGTTAATAGTGTTTCTGTTGAACTTGCAAGCAGTTCAAGCGCAAGAATATGAAAATGATAGTATTCTTATTTGGAATCAGAACAGAGAACTTACTTGGAAAGATTTTAAAAGTGATAAAATTAAACAAGACCAATTTAATGCTGCTGGAGTTTCAACAGGATTATTTTTGATTTATAAAGAAACTTCAAACCAAAACAATGAAGAATTAATGGTTTTTGCTCTTACCTTAAAAAAGAAATCTTGGGTTTTAAAACCTTCAAAAAAACTTTTAAATCATGAGCAAACCCATTTTAATATTACAGAATTATATGCTCGGAAGATTAGAAATGAATTTGAAAATTATGTTTCAGAAAATGAGGTTAATGATTTTGAAGCAATAAAAAACATTTATTATAAATTTCAAATTAAGCGAGATTCAATTCAGAAAATATATGATCAAGAAATTCGAGAGGATTGGAATAACGGAAGATGTAATCAAAAAAAATGGGATAGAAAAGTAGACAGTTTGTTACAGGTTTATAAGGATTATGAGCGAAATTATACGATTGAGGATTTGGAGGAGGAATAATAAAATGTACGACAAATGAAATATTTTAGTTTATTAATAGTGTTTCTGTTGAACTTGCAAGCAGTTCAAGCATAAGAATATGAAAATAATAGCATTCTTATTTGGAACGGAAACAGACAACTTACTTGGGATGATTTTAAAAGTGATAAATTTAAACAAGACCAATTTAATGCTGCTAAAGTTTCAACAGGATTATTTTTGACTTATAAAGAAACTTCAAACCAAAACAATGAAGAATTCATGATTTTTGCTATTACCTTAAAAAAGAAATCCTGGGTTTTAAAACCTTCAAAAAAACTTTTAGATCATGAACAAACCCGAAGGTTTTGATGATGGCAACAAACACCAGCAAACTAATTTAAACGACTACGAATACGACGATTATGGTAATATGATTAAAGACAGAAACAAAGGAATTACAGAAATTACTTATAATCACCTTAATCTGCCAAATAAAATAAAATTTGGTACTGCCGGAACAATTGAATATCTTTACGATGCCGAAGGCAATAAACTCCAAAAGAAAGTGACGGAAGGTTCAGCAAATAAAACAATTGATTATTTAGGTGTTTTTCAATATGAAAATGGAAATTTGGAGTTTTTTCCTACTGCTGAAGGCTATGTAAAAGCCACAGAAATAGAAGCTGATGAATATGCTTTTAACTATGTTTATAATTATACCGACCACTTGGGCAACGTAAGATTACGCTATACAAAAGATCCGAAAGACGAAGATAAAGTCAGAATCTTAGAAGAAGACCATTATTATCCGTTTGGAATGAAACACCAAGGCTATAACAACGAACATGAAATAATTGTTCCTCCTGTTGCCACGATGCCTTTATATCC
>JAJYSY010000046.1 GCA_021793375.1 Bacteroidota bacterium
GCGATAGTCCTTTGGCAAATCGTGAGAAATCAGATGTGCAAGATCCTTATTCTTTTAGGTGTATTCCTCAGGTTCATGGAGCTTCAAAAGACACTTTAGATCACGTTCATCAAGTAGTTAAAACAGAGTTGAATAGCGTTACAGATAATCCGAATATTTTTGCAGAACAAGACGAGATTATTTCAGGAGGAAATTTCCATGGACAACCCTTGGCATTGGCTTTAGATTTCTTAGCTATTGCAATGGCAGAATTAGGAAATATTTCTGAAAGAAGAATTTATAAGTTGGTTTCAGGAAATAGAAATTTACCAGAATTTTTAGTAGAAAACCCGGGATTAAACAACGGTTTTATGATTCCGCAATATACTGCAGCAAGTATTGTGAGTCAAAATAAACAATTGTGTACTCCGGCGAGTATTGATTCCATTACTTCTTCAAACGGGCAAGAAGATCATGTGAGTATGGGGTCAAATGCTGCCACAAAATTGATTAAGGTTTTAGCTAACTTACAAACTATTTTAGCTATAGAATTATTTAATGCTTCTCAAGCTTTACATTATAGAGAACCGATGAAATCTTCGAAAACTATTATGAAGTTTGTTGATCAATTCCGTGAAGTAGTTCCAATTGTGGAAAAAGATAAAATCATGGCAGATGAAATTCAAAAAGCAGTGAGTTTTATCGATGATTTAGAAAGAACAGCATCATAAAACTATAGAATTAATTATAGTTTAAAAGCTTTTAAGTAGCCGTTTCAGAATCGTATTCTGAAACGGCTGTTTTGTCTTAAAAAATAATTTTTGATTTAGCTCTTAAACAAAGGCAAATCGCTCATCATTTCGGTTACTTGTTTTTTGACTTCAAAAGAAGTGTTTTCACTGTCGATGTTGGTGATGATTCTATCGATGAACTCTACAATCTTCGGCATATCTTCTTCTTTTAATCCACGAGTGGTAACTGCAGGAGTTCCAATTCTGATTCCGGAAGTCACAAAAGGAGATTCGGTGTCAAAAGGAACCATATTTTTATTCACGGTGATATGTGCTTTGTTTAAAGCATCTTCTGCTTGTTTTCCGGTTACACCTTTATTTCTCAAGTCAATCAACATCATATGATTATCTGTTCCTCCGGAAATAATATCATAATCTTTCTTGATAAAAGCTTCTGCCATTGCTTTTGCATTTTTTTGCACTTGCTTGATATATTCCATATACTCATCGGTTAAAGCCTCTCCGAAAGCTACTGCTTTTGCAGCAATAACGTGCTCTAAAGGTCCACCTTGATTTCCCGGAAAAACTGCACTATTCAATAAAGTGGACATCATTTTAGGTTTTCCGCTTTTGAATTTTTCTCCAAAAGGATTTTCAAAATCTTCTCCCATCATAATCATTCCACCTCTTGGACCTCTCAAAGTTTTGTGAGTGGTTGTAGTAATGATATGACAGTGTTTTACCGCATCGTTTAAAAGTCCTTTGGCTATAAAACCTGCAGGGTGAGCAATATCTGCCAATAAGATTGCATTGTTTTCGTCGGCAATTTTTCTGAAACGCTCATAATCAATATCTCTGGAATAAGCAGAAGCTCCGGCAATAATCATTTTAGGTTTTTCTTTGCGAGCAACTTCTTCCACAGAATTGTAATCAATTCTTCCGGTTTCTTTTTCTACACTATAAAACACAGGATTGTATAATTTTCCTGAAAAGTTAACCGGAGATCCGTGGGTGAGGTGTCCGCCGGCAGAAAGATCAAATCCTAATATTTTATCTCCCGGCTTTAAACAAGCTGCATAAACAGCGGTGTTGGCTTGAGAACCGGAGTGGGGCTGAACGTTTACATAAGCAGCTCCAAACAATTTTTTGGCGCGTTCGATAGCTAAATTTTCTACCTCATCAACTACTTCACATCCGCCGTAATAACGTTTTCCGGGATATCCTTCTGCGTATTTGTTGGTCAACACAGAACCTTGGGCTTTCATTACTTGATCGCTGACAAAGTTTTCACTGGCAATTAATTCCAGTCCCATAATCTGGCGTTTTTCCTCTGCCGCAATTAAATCAAAAATTTTAGAATCTTGTTTTATCATGTTTTTTTAGGTATTAAAAATCAAAAAGAAATATATTTTTTTCTGAAATGTTTTATTATATATTTGATTTCCAATTATTAATCAAATACTTATGACTTTAAGCGCAAATAATCCAAATCGAAAAACTTGGCTTAAAACTGCCAAAGATACTGATTTTCCGATACAAAATATTCCTTTCGGGGTTTTCTTAACTCCTGATGATATTATCACAGTGGGTTCGCGTATTGGAGATTATGCCATAGATTTATCTGCTCTGCATCAGCTGGGATATTTTAAAGGTATTGCGCTTCCCGATGATGTTTTTTTGCAAGACAGTTTAAATGATTTCATTTCGTTGGGAAGAAAAAGATGGCGACAAATCAGAAATAGAATTGCTGAAATTTTTGACGAAGAAAATCAAGAGTTAAAAAATCAGGAAAATCATCAAGAGAAAATTCTTTTTTCTATTAAAGAAATAGAAATGCAAATGCCGGTTGTGGTAGGGGATTACACTGATTTTTATTCCAGTAAAGAACATGCAGAAAATGTGGGAAAAATGTTTAGAGGAGCAGAAAATGCTTTGTTGCCAAATTGGTTGCATATGCCGGTGGCTTATCACGGACGAAGTTCTTCTATAATTCCTGGCGGAATTCCGGTGAGAAGACCTCAAGGACAAAAAATGCTCAAAGGAAAAGAAAATCCAATTTTTGGTCCGTCAGAAAATGTAGATTTTGAATTGGAAATGGCTTTTATCACCACAGATGCCAATGTGATGGGAGAATCGATTTCGGTGGAAGAAGCAGAAGAACATATTTTTGGGATGGTGATTTTTAACGATTGGAGCGCAAGAGATTTACAACGTTGGGAATATGTTCCTTTAGGACCTTTTTTGGCAAAGAATTTTGCCTCCAGTATTTCTCCTTGGGTAGTAACTTTAGATGCTTTAGAACCTTTTAGAACCACAGGGCCAACTCCGGAAAAAGAACAATTAGAGTATTTAAAATCCTCCGGAAAGAAAACTTTTGATATTAATTTGGAAGTGAGATTAACTCCTAAAAATGGAGAAGAAAATCTTATTGTTGAATCAAATTTTAAATATTTATATTGGAATATGAGTCAGCAGTTGGCACATCATAGCATCACCGGCTGCCCAATCAGAAGTGGAGATATGATGGGAAGCGGAACGATTTCAGGAAAAGAAAAAAACAGTTTTGGTTCTATGTTGGAATTGACTTGGAATGGAGAAAATCCGATTATATTAAAAGATAATTCCACAAGAAAATTTATCAAAGATTATGACACCATCAGCATGCATGCTTTTTGTGAAAATAAAGAGGTGAAAATCGGTTTTGGCGAATTGAAAACACAATTATTACCGGTTTTAGAAAAATCTAAATAATAATATTATAAAAAATTAAAGCTGTTGTTTGATATTTTCTAACTCAGCTTTAATTCTTTTTAATTTTCTTACGATTTCAAAATCATCTAAAGCTTTTTTCTGATTTTTTTTGAGATAAATTTTTGCTCCTTCTAAAGTAAAACCTCTTTCTTTTACCAAATGATAAATAAATTCTAAATTTTTGATATCTTCTTTTCGGAATTTACGATCTCCTTTGGCATTTTTTTTAGGTTTTAAAATGTCAAATTCTTTTTCCCAATATCTAATCAAAGAAGTATTTACCTCAAAAGCATCGGCAACTTCTCCTATACTATAATATATTTTATCCGGTAAATCGATGTGCATTAATCCATAGATTGATTTTCCAAACTGGATTTTTCTAAAAGAATATTATATTCTTCAGCAGATAAATCTCCGTGGAAATAATTGATAGGATTAACGGTTTCTCCGTTTTTCCTGATTTCATAATGAACGTGAGGACCTGTAGATAATCCTGAATTTCCAACTTCACCAATCACATGACCACGCGTTACTTTTTGTCCTTTTCTGACATTGATTTTATTCATGTGGGCATATCTGGTTTCAAAACCAAATCCGTGATCAATAATAACAATTCTTCCATATCCACGTTGTGTTGTGGCAGTGGTAACCGTCCCATCTGCGGTGGCATAAATATTTGCTCCGATGTTTGAAGCAAAATCAATTCCGTTGTGCATTCTTCCCATTTTGAGAATTGGATGATATCTCACTCCATATCCGGAAGAAATTCTTCTTAAATCATTGTTTTCAATAGGTTGAATTGCAGGCATAGCTGCCAATAATTTTTCTTTGTTTGCAGCCAATTCAGCAATTTCATCTAAAGACTTAGATTCTACAACCAATCTTTTTTGTAAAATATCCATGCGTCTGTTGGCTTCAATAATTAAATCAGAAGATTTATAGCCTTCCAAATCCTTATAACGATTTACTCCTCCAAAACCTGCCTGACGTTGTGCTTCAGGAATAGGATTGGATTCAAAATAAACACGATAAATATTATTGTCGCGTTCTTCAATTCCGGCTAAAACCTTTTGAGCATCTGTCATTTTCTTGTCTAAAACCTTGTATTGCAATTTCATGTTTTTCAATTCTCGTGCAAGGCTTTTTTCTTTGGGTGTCTGGAACTGCGGAAGGTTTAAGAATAACAACAACAAGATAAAACCAGACAGAAAAGTGGCTAAAATCCCCATTAAAATGTAGATTAATCTTCTCCCTTTTTTGGGTTCTATTTTTCTATAAGAAAGAGTTTCGCTATCGTAATAGTATTTGACTTTCGCCATTCTTATTAATTATCTTATTTTTGTCCTCTGAAATGAAAAGACTTTATCTCTCGCAAAGATAAAAAAAATGTATGAAAATGATATCTTTTCAAATTTATAGATAATTATAGTTTATGAAAGCAAACGAAATACGCTCAAAGTTTTTGCAGTTCTTTAAAAACAAAGGACATAAAATTGTTCCTTCTGCACCTATGGTTCTTAAAGATGACCCTTCTTTATTGTTTACTAATTCAGGAATGAATCAGTTTAAAGAATACTTTTTAGGAAACGCCGTTCCAAAACACAATAAAGTTGCCGATACGCAAAAATGCCTTAGGGTTAGCGGAAAACACAATGACTTAGAAGAAGTAGGGAAGGATACTTATCATCACACCATGTTTGAAATGTTGGGAAACTGGAGTTTTGGTGATTATTTTAAAAAAGAAGCGATTGCGTATGCTTGGGAATTATTGACAGAAGTTTATAAAATTCCGAAAGAGAATTTATATGTTAGTATTTTTGAAGGAAATGAAGAAGATGGATTAGAAAAAGATGAAGAAGCTTTTAATTATTGGAAAGAAATTGTTCCTGAAGATCGAATTTTATTAGGAAATAAAGAAGATAACTTTTGGGAAATGGGAGATCAAGGACCTTGTGGACCTTGTTCTGAAATTCATGTAGATATCAGAAGCGAAAAAGAAAAACAAGAAATTCCGGGAAAAGATTTGGTCAATAAAGATCATCCGCAAGTGGTGGAAATCTGGAATTTAGTTTTTATGCAATTCAACAGAAAAGCAGATGGTTCCTTAGAAGAATTACCAGAAAAACACGTGGATACCGGAATGGGATTTGAACGTTTGTGTATGGTTTTACAAAATGAAATCTCAAATTATGACACAGATGTTTTTATTCCTCTCATAAAAGAAATAGAAAAAATATCTAACACCTCTTATAAAAAAGGAGGAGATATGAACGAGGTAAATATCGCAATTCGCGTTGTGGCAGATCACGTCAGAGCGGTTTCTTTTGCGATTGCAGATGGGCAATTACCAAGCAGCACGGGAGCAGGATATGTAATCAGAAGAATTTTACGTCGTGCAATTCGATATGGATTTACTTTCTTAAACCAAAGAGATGCTTTTATCTATAAATTGGTAGAAACGCTTGTGCATCAAATGGAAGATGCTTTTCCGGAATTGGCAAAACAAAAAATGCTGATTGTAAATGTTATCAAAGAAGAAGAACAAGCTTTTATCAAAACTTTGGAACAAGGCTTAAATCTATTGGATAACGTAATTGAAAATACTAAAGGAAAAGAAATTTCCGGAAAAAAAGCTTTTGAATTATATGATACTTTTGGTTTTCCTATAGATTTGACAGCTTTAATTCTTGAAGAGCGCGGATTTACTTTAAATGAAAAAGAATTTAAAGAAGAATTACAAAAACAAAAAGAGCGTTCAAGATCAGCTGCAGAAAGCAAAACAGAAGATTGGCAAACTATTCATCCTGTTGATGAAGTAAAATTTGTAGGTTATGACTATTTGGAATGTGAAGTAAAAATTTCGCGATATAGAAAAATAACCGACAAAAAGTTAGGAGAACATTATCAGATTGTTCTTGATCGCACGCCGTTTTATGCAGAAGGAGGAGGACAAGTTGGAGATCAAGGATTTATCAAAGATACAGCAGGAAATAAAATTTCAATAATAGATACTAAAAGAGAGAATAATTTAATTGTTCATTATACTAAAGAACTGCCTGAAAATCTTGAAAATACTTTTGTAGCCGTGGTAGATAGTGAAAAAAGAAAACTCACTATGGCAAACCACACCGCTACACATTTACTGCATCAAGCTTTAAGAGAAGTTTTAGGAACGCATGTAGAACAAAGAGGTTCTTTGGTGGCTCCGGATAGATTGAGATTTGACTTTTCTCATTTCGGAAAAATCACTGCAGAAGAATTAGAAAAAATAGAAAATCTCGTTCTTATGCGTATCAAAAGAAATATTCCGTTAAGAGAACAAAGAGAAATTTCTTATCAACAAGCCATAAATGAAGGAGCTATAGCACTTTTTGGAGAAAAATATGGAGATGTTGTGCGTACGATTCGTTTTGGAGATTCTATGGAATTATGCGGTGGAACCCACGTTTCAAAAACCGGAGATATCTGGTATTTTAAAATCATCAGCGAAAGTGGAGTAGCTTCAGGCGTAAGAAGAATTGAAGCCATCACCGGAAAAAAATTACAACAGTATTTTGAAAATCAATCTGCGTTGTTAGAAAATATCAAAGCAGAATTGAAAAATAACCAAGATCCGATAAAAGCAATTCATGGGCTTCAAGAAGAAAATCAACAGCTAAAAAAAGAAATAGAAAACCTAAAACAAGCAAGAGCAGGACAATTAAAAAATGAAATTAAATCTGCCTTAAAAGAAGTGAACGGTGTGAATTTCTTAGCTCAAAAAGTAGATTTAAGTGCTTCAGATATGAAAGATTTAGCTTATCAGTTAGGTGGAGAAGTAGAAAATTTATGCTTATTATTAGGCGCAGAACAAAAAGGAAAAGCTTTGTTAACTTGTTATATTTCTAAAAATCTGACTACAGAAAAAGACTTGAATGCCGGAAAAATTGTCAGAGAATTAGGAAAATATATCCAAGGTGGTGGAGGAGGACAAGCCTTTTTTGCTACCGCAGGAGGAAAAAATCCTGATGGAATAAATCAAGCTCTGCAAGCTGTAGAAGGATATTTACAATAAAAATTTAAAACAAACCTTAAATTAATCAATATGAGACGAAGTTATGTTTTACCATTGATTTTATCTGTCTTTTTACTGTCTTCTTGTGAAGAAGGAAAACAAAAAGAAGAAGAAAAATCAAAAACAGAAACCGTTATGAGTGATAACCCATTTATGACAAAAAGCGATTTGCCTTATCAAGCCCCGGATTTTGATAAGATAAAAGACGAACATTTTAAACCTGCAATTGAAGCGGGAATTAAAGCTAAAGAAAAAGAAGTTCAAGAAATTGTAAACAATTCGGAAGAACCAACTTTTGAAAATACATTGGTGGCTTTAGAAAAATCCGGACAAGATTTGAATAGAGTAATGAGAGTTTTTTATATGCTTTCCAGTGCAAATACCAATGATACTTTTCAAAGTTTACAAGAAGAAATGGCACCAAAATTGGCTGCACTTTCTGATGAAATTTATCTGAATGATAAATTATTTGAAAAAGTAAAATCTATTCAAGCACAACTTGAAGATTTAGATTTAGACGCAGAATCCAAAAGATTGGTAGAATATTATTATGATCAATTTGAATTGTCAGGAGCTAATTTATCAGAAGATAAAAAAGAGCAAATGAAAAAGCTCAACGGAGAATTGGCAAAACTACAATCCAGATTTAACAACAAATTGATTGAAGCTACTAAAAATGCAGCTTTAGTAGTAGATAGTGAAGAAGAATTAAAAGGATTGAGCAATTCAACTATTAAATCTGCAGCAAAAAAAGCGGAAGAAAAAGGATTGGAAGGAAAATATGAAATCTCTCTTCAAAATACTACCCAACAACCGGCTTTGACAGATTTGGAAAATAGAGCAGTAAGAGAAAAACTTTTTGATCTCTCTGTAAGACGTGCACAACAAGGAGATGATAATGACACGCAAGAAACTTTAAAAAGAGTAGCTCAAATTCGTGCAGAACAAGCAGAATTAATGGGATATGAAAATTATGCAGAATGGAATTTGCAAAATCAAATGGCAAAAACTCCTGAAGCTGTACAAGAATTATTAGGTCAAATTATTCCTGCTGCAACAAACAAAGCAAAAGAAGAAGCTGCTGAAATCCAAGAATTGGTAAATAAATCAGGAGAAGATTTTGGTTTAAAAGCTTGGGATTGGAATTATTATGCTGAAAAACTTAGAAAAGAAAAATATGATTTGGATGAAGAAGAAATCAAACCTTATTTTGAATTAAACAGCGTTTTAGAAAATGGAGTTTTTTATGCAGCAAATAAATTATATGGATTGACTTTTGAAGAAAGAGAAGACATCCCGACTTATCAAGAAGATGTTCGTGTTTTTGAAATCTTTGAAGAAGATGGATCTACCGTAGGATTATTTTACGCAGATTTATTTAAAAGAGATAACAAAGCAGGAGGAGCTTGGATGTCAAACTTTGTAGGACAATCAAAACTTTTAAATACCAAACCGGTAATTTATAATGTTTGTAATTTCAGCAAACCCTCTGACGATGAACCGGCTTTATTGAGCTTTGATAATGTGATTACTTTATTCCACGAATTCGGACATGCTTTACACGGATTTTTTGCAGATCAGCAATACCCAAGTTTATCAGGAACTTCTGTAGCCAGAGATTTTGTAGAATTTCCTTCTCAGTTTAATGAAAATTGGGCGCTTTATCCAAGCATTTTAAACAATTATGCAAAACACTATGAAACAGGAGAAGTAATCCCAGAAGAATTGGTTGCTAAGATTAAAAATGCTTCTACTTTTAATCAAGGATATGCCATAACAGAATTGATGGCAGCAACACAATTGGATTTACAGTGGCACACCCTTTCTACAGATGCAGAAGTGGGAACTGTAGATGAATTTGAAGAAAAAGCTTTAAAAAGAACAGATGTTTATATGGAGCAAGTGCTTCCAAGATACAGATCTTCTTATTTTAAACATATTTTTGGCGGAGGATATGCTGCCGGATATTACGCTTATACGTGGACCAAAGTTTTAGATGATGATGCTTATGCTTGGTTTGAAGAAAATGGCGGATTAACTCGAGAAAATGGACAGCGTTTCAGAGAAATGATTTTATCTACCGGAAATACTTTAGATTATAATAAAATGTTTAAAGATTTCAGAGGAAGCGAACCCAATATTGAACCTTTCTTAAAAGCTAAAGGATTAAAATAAATTATTTGGTTCAATAAATCAATTACAGAAAGCCGACTTAAGTTTTAAGTTGGCTTTTTTCTTTAGAAGAAAATCAAGAAAACATCAAAAACTTAAAGCTTATTTAGAATAGAAAAATATTTTACAGATAAAAGCTTTTATTCTTTTGAAAATAATATTAGAATGATTCTACTTAAGAAGTAAATGAAAATACTCTTTTAAAAGTGAAAACCATTCTTATTACAAATCAAAAAACTAATGAAAAGACTTCAAACTATTGATTAATAGCTGATAACTTCAAAAATAAAACCTATTTATTTTTGTTGATTTTTTTCTTTGAATACTAAATAAATAATGTACATTTGCTCCGTTAATTAAAATCAGTTTAAATAAAGATAAGTAAACTGAATTACGTTGTTTAGACTAATTAAAAATAATATTTAGTGAAAACTATCTTTTTCTTTTGCAGTTTTATTTTTTGCAGCGGAGTAATGTATTCACAACATGAAACTAAAATTTTTGGAAAAGTTCTTTCAGAAGAGGAAGAAGAAATTTCAGATGCTTATTTATATCTCAAAGACAAATCCACTTATACTTTAACAGACTTTAATGGAAATTACGAGTTAAAAGTCAAACCCGGAAATTATGAAGTAGTTGTTTCTTTTATGGGATATGATGAAGTTTCTAAATCCATAAGTATTGCAAAAGGAGAACAAAAAGAAATCATTTTCACTTTAAATTCTATTTCAGGAAACACTTTAGATGATGTTTATTTAAATGTCAAATCCAAATTAACCCAAGTTCAAGAATCTTCATTTAATGTGGTTGCATTCAACACAGAAAGTTTACACAACAGTAGTTTGGATATTTCAGAAACATTGGATAAAGTCTCCGGTGTAAAAGTCAGAAGAACAGGTGGAACAGGTTCTGATTATAATGTAATGCTGAATGGTTTTACAGGAAAACACGTCAAGTTTTTTATTGATGGAGTTCCTATGGAAGGTTTTAATGCTGCTTTTCAGCTGAATAATATTCCAGTTAATTTAGCCAAAAGAATTGAAGTTTATAAAGGCGTTGTTCCCATCAGTTTTGGAGCAGATGCTTTAGGAGGAGCCATTAATATTGTAACTTCTGATGGAGGAAAACAGAACTTTATTGACGCATCTTATTCTTATGGATCTTTCAATACTCACAAAACTTATTTAAATGCAGCTTATACTGCAAAATCAGGTTTTACAGCGCGTTTAACGGCTTATCAAAATTATTCTGATAATAATTATAAAGTTGATGCAGATATTGTGGATTTGGAAAATCATCAATTCACCGGAGATATCAGAAGAGTAAGAAGATTTCACGATCGTTATAAAAACTACACATTTGGCGGAAAAATAGGATTTGTAAACACCAAGTTTGCAGATGAATTGTTGATGGGTTTCACTTTTTCTGATGTATATGATGAAATCCAAAATCCGGCGTATATGAAAATTGCTTTCGGAGAAAAATATACCACCGCACAGAGTTTTATTCCGGATTTAAGCTATAGAAAAAGAAACTTATTTATCGATAATTTAGATTTTTCCATCACTGCTAATTACAGCTTAGGAAATGCTAAAAACATTGATGATTCTTACAAAAGATATAACTGGTTAGGAGAATATATCCTCACAGATTCTCCGGGGGAATTCAATTATTCAAAAAACTATTTTAAAGATCACAACGGAAGTATAAACACAAATCTTACTTATCTTTTAAAAGAAAAACACAGATTTACTTTAAATAATGTACTCAACAGTTTTTGGAGAAAAAATAAAGATGACGCCGAGCCAAAAGCAGAAGATAAATACCCTACAGAAACACTTAAAGATATTTTTGCTTTTGCTTATCAATTCACACCAAATGATAAATTAAGTTTAACCGGTTTTTCAAAATATTATTACAATCGCGTAAAAAGATATGCTGATCCAAATTCTACAGGAGAATATCAACATTTGACTAAAACCACAACGGACTTAGGATATGGTTTGGCAACTTCTTATTTTATATTTGATAATTTACAACTCAAAACATCTTATGAAAAAGCATTTCGCGTTCCCAGCGGAAGAGAACTTTTTGGATCCGGAAATGATTTTGATTTAGGAAATCCGGACTTAAAATCAGAAAGCAGCGATAATTTTAATTTCGGAATTACTTATTCTTGGAAAATCGCAAAAAAACATCATTTAAATCTGGATGGAAGTTTTATTTACAGAGATATAAAAGATTTTATTAGAATGATTCCCGATCCTTCAAACGGAGTTTTAAAACCCGGAAACGAAGCAAAAGTAGAAAACAGAGGATTGGATTTTGGCGCAAATTATAATTATAATCAATTGTTTTCTGTAGAAGCAAATCTGACTTACCAAGATATGAGAAATAAACTCAAATACAGATCAGGAAAAGAAGTTGTCAGCACAATTTATAATGATAGAATTCCAAATCTTCCTTTTTTATATGGAAATACAAACTTGAGTTTTTATTTCAAAAATGTTTTTGAAGAAAAAGACAATCTCACCGTAGGATATGATTTACAATACATTCACAAATTTGATTATAGTTATGAAAGCTATGGAGGAGTAAAAATTCCTACACAAATAGCCCATGATATTGCTGTGAATTACAGTTTTGGGAAAGGAAAATATAATATTTCAATAGCGGCAAGAAACCTACTGGATAAAAATCTTTATGATAATTTTAGTTTACAAAAACCCGGCAGAAATTTTTCTGTCAAATTCAGATATTTCTTAAATCAATTTAATTAAAACTTAATCAGCTTATTATGATATATAGAAAAACTTTAAATCTTAGTGTGATATTATCACTTTTTCTGTTTGCTTCTTGCAGCAGTGATGATGATTTTGAAGATGGAGAGAATTCTCCTAAAGCAGATGAACAATATGTTATTATGACAACAGATAGTGAAAACTCTTACTTGTTGACTGCAGAAGATATTTCAGAAGGAAGTTTATCGCCAAGTGGAAATAATTCAACACAAGTTATCGGAACGCCTTCTTGGTATTTTGCTAAAGATATTGCTGCTTACGGATTTATTTATCGTCAAGGAGATCCCGGAACAACCCAATCTTTTGCTTTAGATGAAAATGCAAATCTTGAAGCAAGAAATGAAATTAATCTCACCGTTTCCATCCAAAGTAAAGGTATGGTAGATGATGAAATTTATGTAGAATTTTCTTCCAGAAATTATGAAGAACCCATAGCTACTTTTTATAAAATTAATCCTATTACCCAAGCGGTGGAAGGTCCAATTGTAATCGATACAGATGATATGGTTGAAAATGGAGAATATGCTTACATCACAGCTATCACAGGATATAATGATAAAGTATTAGTAGGGTTCAGGACTATAAAAGCAGGATCTGATGGAGGAGAAGAAACCGATGATCTTTTTGATAGTGATTTTAATGATCACACTTATATTGGAGTTTTCAACAAAGATCTTGAATTGGAAAAAGTAATTGAAGACCAAGGAAGAACAGGAATTGTGGCCGGACAATTACGCGCTACGGCAGAAACGGGAATTGAACCGGTTGAAAATGGAGATATTTACGTGTTTTCATCTGCTTTAGATGCAGAAGATGTGCCTTCGGGAATTTTAAAAATCAATCCGGATAATTTAGAATTTGAAGAAGATTATTTTTTTAATATTTCTGAAGCTTCAGGAGGATATAAATTATACAGATCTTATTATGTAGGAAATCATAATTTTGTACTCAGAATGTTTACAGAACCTAATGTTTCTACTGCAACTCCTGATGATACAAGAAATAAATTTGCTGTAGTAAATGTTGAAAATCAAACTTTTAGTTGGGTAGAAGATGTTCCACAAGATATTTTGTCAATAGGAGAGCCTCATGTGGAAAAAGCTGAAAATAAAGTAACTTTCCCAATAGAAACAGGTGGATATCCAACTTTATATCATATTGATGTAAATACAGCTAAAATAACGCCGGGAATGGAAATCAAAGCAGAAGAAGTAACCGCAATCGGAAAACTTTCTGTTCAATAAAGACAGAAATTATAATATTATTAAAAGCTTTCATCATTTCATTTTGGTGAAAGCTTTTTTGTTTTAAAAACTTTTTTCAGATTAATTATAAATCTTAAAAATCCTATTTGAAGTTTTTGCTTTTGTAATTTTGTAAGAATTAAAACCTTAAAAAATGAAAAGAATAAATATTTATCAAACCACTCCCGAAGCCTATAAACCTTTGTTGGATTTAGAAAAACATATTGCAAAAAGTGGATTAGACAGAACTTTATATCATTTGATAAAAGTGAGAGCTTCTCAAATCAATGCTTGTCATTATTGCATAAATATGCACACCAGAGACGCGATGAAAGAAGGAGAAACTGCTCAACGTTTATTTTTGTTAGATGCTTGGCGAGAAACCCCGGAATTGTTTTCCAAAAAAGAACAAGCTGTTTTAGCTTTGACAGAAGCCATGACTTTAATTTCAGAAAAAGAAATCACTGATGAAATTTATCAAGAAGTAGAAAAACACTTTAACGAAAAACATTTGTCGGCTATTATAATGGGAATTACAATTATAAATGCTTGGAATAGAATAGCTATTACTACAAAAATGCCATTAGATTAAAAATATAGTTTTAATAAATTGAATTACTATTCAAATCCTTTCTTTAAATTCGTATTACATCAAATTTAAATCTATTATGATTTCTCTACGTTTTCAAGCTGTAAATAATGCACAAAAACACAAACCGGTAATTTTAAAATCTTCTGAAAAAAGAGATTCTAAAATTTTCGCTCAAAATGTTTTTAATCAGCATGCACGTCGGCAGTTTTTACCACATGAATCTTATCAAAAAGTAGAAAAAGCTATACATCACGGAGAAAAAATAGACAGAGAATTAGCTGATCAGATTTCCACCGGAATGAAAGAATGGGCTATTTCTAAAGGAGCAACTCATTACACTCATTGGTTTCAACCTTTAAACGGATCTTCAGCAGAAAAACACGATGCTTTTTTTCATATCGATAAAGATGGAACACCCATAGAAAAATTTAGTGGATTAACTTTAGTTCAGCAAGAACCGGATGCCTCCAGTTTTCCCAGCGGAGGAATCAGAAATACTTTTGAAGCCAGAGGATACACCGCTTGGGATCCTACTTCTCCAGCTTTTATTTATGGAACAAATTTATGTATTCCCACTATTTTTGTGTCTTACACCGGAGAAGCATTAGATTATAAAACTCCTTTGCTCCGTTCTTTACGGATTTTAGATAAACAAGCCACAGCGGTAGCAAGGTATTTTGATAAAACCGTAAAACGTGTCAACGCAAGTTTAGGTTGGGAACAAGAATATTTTCTGATCGATACAGCTTTAGCAAAATCTCGTCCGGATATCACTATGACCGGCAGAACTCTTTTTGGTCATGCTCCGGCTAAAGGTCAACAAATGAGCGGACATTATTTTGGTTCTATTCCCACACGAGTTTTACAATATATGAGAGAATTGGAAAAAGAAGCCAAATTGTTGGGAATTCCGGTGAAAACCAGACATAATGAATCTGCTCCTAATCAGTTTGAATTAGCTCCGATTTTTGAAGAAGTAAATTTAGCAGTTGATCATAATTTATTGTTGATGGATATCATGAATAAAATCGCTGAAAAACATAATTTCAAAGTATTATTTCATGAAAAACCTTTTGCCAGAGTCAGCGGAAGCGGAAAACACAACAATTGGTCTTTAGCAACAGATCAAGGAAAAAATCTTTTGAGTCCGGCTTCAACACCCAAAGAAAATTTAAGATTCCTCACATTTTTCATCAATACCATTAAAGCTGTCAATGAATATGAAGAATTATTAAGAGCTTCTTATGCAACAGCTTCCAATGATTGCAGATTGGGTTCAAGTGAAGCTCCACCGGCCATAGTTTCTGTTTTTATCGGATCTCAACTCACCAAAGTACTCAACGATTTAGAAGATATCAGCAGTCTTGAAATGTCTGATCAAGAAAAAACGGAAAAAAAATTAAATGTTGTCAAAGAAATTCCTGAAATATTAATTGATAACACCGATAGAAATCGAACTTCTACATTTGCTTTCACCGGAAATAGATTTGAATTGCGCGCTGTAGGATCTTCTGCAAATTGTGCAAATGCAATGACTACTTTAAATACTATAGTTGCCGCTCAATTAAAGAAATTTAAAATTGCTGTAGATGAATTGATCAACACCAAAAAACTATCTAAAAATCAAGCTATTTTAGCCATTTTAAAAGAATATATAAGAGACACCAAAAAAATACGTTTTGAGGGAGATGGATATAGCAAAGAATGGATTAAAGAAGCTCAAAAAAGAGGATTAAGCAATAATAAAAATACGCCAAAAGCTTTAAAAGTAAAAGTTTCAGACAGAACAATTTCTTTGTTTGAAGAATTAAAAGTGATGAACCGCAGAGAAATTAAAGCTCGCCATGAAATAGAATTGGCAGCTTACATCAATTTTGTACAGATTGAAGCAAAAGTAGTGGGAGATTTAGCAAGAAATCATATTATTCCCACTGCGATAGAATATCAAAATGTATTGGTAAAAAATGTAAAAGGATTAAAAGATATTTATGCAGAAAATTATAAAAAATACGCCAAAGAACAATTGTATATTCTTGAAGCAGTATCTTTGCACATCGAAGAAATAAATTCCGATATTACCAAAATGATAAATACTCGTAAAAAAGCGGATGAAATCAAGGATTTAGAGAAGTGTGCACAAATGTATTGCGATAAAATTCGACCTTTTTTTGAGAGTATTAGAAATCATTGTGACGAATTAGAAATGCTGGTTGATGATCAATTATGGCCGTTAACAAAATATAGAGAATTATTATTTACCCATTAATTATTTAAACTAAAAATGACTTTAGAAGAACTGACAAAGCAAATTGAAAAAAAACGCTCTTTTTTATGTATAGGATTAGATGTTGATTTAGAAAAAATTCCGAAGCATTTACATGAAAAAGAAGATCCAATTTTTGCTTTTAATAAGGAAATAATAGACAAAACTCAGCATCTTGCCATAGCTTATAAACCCAACACAGCTTTTTATGAAGCGTATGGAATCAAAGGCTGGAAAGCACTTCAAAAAACAATCTCTTATTTAAAAGAAAATTACCCTGAAATTTTTATTATCGCTGATGCTAAAAGAGGAGATATCGGAAACACCTCTACCAGATATGCCAAAGCTTTTTATGAAGAATTTCCTTGTGATGCACTCACAATTGCCCCTTATATGGGAAGAGATTCTGTAGAACCTTTTTTAGAGTTTAAAGATAAATATGCTATTCTTTTAGGTTTGACTTCCAATCCCGGATCTTTAGATTTTCAACTGCAAGAAACAAAAGAAGGTGCTTTATATGAAAAAGTTCTTAAAACAGCTTTAAATTGGGATAATAGCCAAAACTTAATGTTTGTTATCGGAGCTACAAAACCTGAATATTTTAAAAATATCAGAAAAATTGCTCCCGATAATTTCTTATTGGTTCCCGGAGTAGGCGCACAAGGAGGAGAATTAGACAAAGTTTGCGAATATGGTTTTAACAAAAATTGCGGATTGATGATCAACTCTTCCAGAGGAATAATTTATGCTTCTAAAAAAGAAGATTTTGCTGATGCTGCTGCAAAAAAAGCAAAAGACCTTCAGCAAGAAATGGAAAAAATACTAATAGCAAGAAATTTTATCAGAAATTGAAAATGAATTCAAATTTTTTATTTAAAATATTTCTTTAAAAACTATATATTTTAAAGCTTATCAGAATTTTTGAATTTCAAATTTTTGTGAAATGATAAAACAATCTACTATAAATGAAGTTTTTGAAACCGCCAGAGTAGAGGAGGTAATAGCTGATTTTATTCAACTGAAAAAATCCGGAAGTAATTATAAAGGTTTGAGTCCTTTTACAGATGAGCGAACACCAAGTTTTATGGTTTCGCCGGCAAAACAAATCTGGAAAGATTTCTCAAGCGGAAAAGGAGGAAATGTTGTTTCTTTTTTAATGGAACATGAGCATTTTAACTACCCTCAAGCCATAAAATATTTAGCCAAAAAATACGGAATTGAAGTAGAAGAAACTCAACAAACAGATGAGGAAAAAAAACTGGCCGGAGAAAGAGAAAGTATGTATTTGGTCAGTGATTTTGCCAAAGAATATTTTAAAAAACAACTGTTCAATTCAGAAGAAGGAAAAGCTATTGCTTTAACATATTTCACCGAAAGAGGATTTACAGAAGAAAGCATAAAAACTTTTGAGTTAGGATATTCCCCCAACAAATGGGATGCTTTTACAATGGAAGCTTTAAAAAAAGGATATTTGATAGAATATCTTGAAAAAACAGGATTGACCATTGTAAAAAAAACAAATGAAGGAGCCACCAGACAATTTGATAGATTTAAAGGAAGAGTGATTTTTCCTATTCACTCCATGTCGGGAAGAACACTTGGTTTTGGCGGAAGAATTTTGGGGAATAATACCAAAATGGCAAAATATCTCAATTCTCCTGAAAGTGAAATTTATCAAAAAAGTAAAGTTCTCTACGGATTATTTCAAGCCAAACAAAATATAGCAAAAGAAGATTTATGTTATATTGTTGAGGGGTATATGGATGTTATCCAACTTCATCAAAAAGGAATTAAAAACACGGTTGCTTCTTCCGGAACCGCTTTAACACCTGAACAAATCCGCTTGATTAAAAGATTGACAAATAATATTGTGGTGTTATTTGACGGAGATGAAGCAGGGGTGAGGGCTTCTTTAAGAGGAATCGACTTGATTCTTGAACAAGATATGAACGTCAGGATTTGCACTTTTCCCGAAGGTCAGGATCCTGATGATTTTGCTAAAAAAAATTCAGAAGAAGAACTCAAAGCTTATCTTCAAGAAAATGCGATGGATTTCATCAATTACAAAGCTTCTTTATTGATGAAAGAAACCCAAGGAGATCCGATTAAAAAAGCTGAAGTCATCAGAGATATGATGGAAAGCATTGCAAAAATTCCTGATGAAATCCGACAGGAGTTATATTTGAAGGAATGCACCAGAATCATGGATATTTCTGAAGAGG
The DNA here is from genome assembly GCA_021793375.1 of Bacteroidota bacterium. Taxonomy (GTDB): domain Bacteria; phylum Bacteroidota; class Bacteroidia; order Flavobacteriales; family Flavobacteriaceae; genus JAJYSO01. Next base: position 18,810 of record JAJYSY010000046.1, read on the forward strand.
TTTTATACAGCACCTTAGCACAAATCAAAGCCAAAGAAGAAAGAGGCAGAAATCGACCTTCAAAAAAAAGATCAAAAAAACTTGAAGTTGTAAAAACTGATTCGGATCCGCGTTTAAAAGTTGATCCTCAATATGAAATTGAAAGACAATTAATCAGTTTATTGTTGAGATATGGAGAAAAATCTGGTTCTTTTGAAGAATATATTCTCAAAGAAAATGAAGAAGGAGAGTTGGCAATGGAAGCAGAAATCAGAGAAACAAAAGTTTTTGAAAAGATTTTCTTAGATCTTCAAGAAGATGAAATCGAGTTTACAAACGATCATTTTAAAAGTTTGTATCTTGAGATCATCAATGAATTTAA
>JAJYSY010000093.1 GCA_021793375.1 Bacteroidota bacterium
AAATTAAAAGAAAATGGTTTTTATGAAGGATATGATTTAGAGGGAGATTTATGCAGGGTAACTCATTTTGCAATTGTTAACGCTCCTGTATAATTTCGCATAACGTTGAGTATAATCGCAGTTACGGAAAGTATACGAGATTTTTGATAAAGCAACGACCTTAACAAATACGCGTGGATTCTGAGGTAGTAGAATCCTCCATAATTGCGGTTATATATTGTTGGCTATAGTTTTTCAAAAAGTTCATCAAGAGATTTAAAATCTCGATTTCTATAATTTACTCCGTCTCGATTATTAATGTAATTAATTAAGTCTTTTTTAGAACTAGATGTCCAAAAATCAAATGTGTTGATTAAAGTGTCTTTATCTTTTATAAAAACGGTTGAAATTAATCTATTTTCAAAAGGCTTATTAGAAGAGTCAAAAACAATTATTTCCTCATTTTTCTTATATACTTCCCTATACATTACGTCGTCATCTTTAATAGTATAAAACTTGGTTTCCGGATTATTTTCTGAATATAAAGAAGCTTTCTTAATTTTATGATTTGGAATGTATTGCCAACCTCCATTTTGGTTGTAAATAGCTGAATATTCTTGGTTTTTAATATTGTTAAGACTTATTTTGCCTGTTAGGATATCTCCATTTTTTAAGGTTATAGTTCCTTCAAAGAATGAGTTGTAACTGTTATTATTAATCTCATTAGTTAGAATGGTATTCAGATTAATTAAATCGTCTTTGTTTTGAGCATTCAAGTTAATAGAAAAAACAATTGTCAATAACAAGCTGAAATATTTAAATAGGTATTTTAAATTCATAATAAATTATTTTAGTTTATATAATTCCTTCAAAAATTGTTCCTAAGATCTAATTTATGTGTTGTTTTTTAATGGTTGCCAACGTTTTAGCGCTTGGCGAAGAAGCGGAATTGAATTCTAAATTTAATTGTTTTCTATAACTTTTATTTGAAACTCAATTTTTTCAGTTAAACACTTAAACCGCTTTTTTGCCAAACGCCTGTTGGTAGAAGATTATTTCTTATAACCTTTTTTATAAGGCAGTTTAGATAATTGCATGAAATATTCTCCTTTAGAACCTTTAACTTTAGTCACTTTAGTCTTAACTTTTGCATTATGCTTCAAGCCCCACTCTTCATTAAGATCGGTCCAAACTCTAATAAATACAACATTCGGATTGTGATTTAATGAACGATATATAAAGTTCCAGTCTTCATTGATTTCATCTTTTCCGATATCGGTGTTCATAAACACAACTATTTTATGCTGATAGCTGTCAAAATTAACAGAGTTTGGGAAGCTAATGTAATCCAATAGTTTATTGAAGTCCCCCATATATTTATATGTATCAGAGGCCAAGTCTATTGAAGCACTGCATTCTTCATAATTTTCGTCTATAGCTGAATCATTAATCTCATTTAATTCTTCAATAGTGCAAGAAGTTTCTCCATTATAACATAAGAGTGCGTTATTGCCATTATAAATAAATGTTTCATTCGGAACCGAAATAAGCGTGAAAAATAAAATGTCCTTTGAACTTAAATTTGTAATAGGTTGAACATCTATTACATTATCTTCTTTAGGTAAGGAATTTATATTGTTATAAATCTCTTCTTGAGAATATACATTAAAATTAGGTACTCCCGCAATAATTTTAATTATACTACCACAGGACCATGTTGAAATTGTTATTAAGCTGGATATTAACATCCAGCTTAATCGTTTTAAAAAATTATTCATTATCTAATTCTATCCAGTTAATGTTTTTAGTTAAAAACTCTAAAATATAATAATTCTCGTCCGTATCAATTAATTGCTTAGCAATAACTTCTCTATTTTCTATATTAAAATAATCTATTGAGTTAGTTTGAAAATCAATATAAATATGTTTAACCGAACCGCATCTAAAACCAATTCCACATTTACAGTCTCCTTGACATTTTGATTTATTTTTTCTTGGTTTTAATCGAGCTAATTTAAACTTTATTCCTGCTCCAACCTCCGTAACTTTAGGAAGATTTGATGAGTAATTAATAATTTTATAATCAGGTTGTATAGGAATATATAATCGATTCTCATCGATATTAATGTAAGCTTCCCGTTCATGGTCTAAGATAAGATTATGAACACCTATTTCTTCTTGAAATTCAGAATCGAAATCGAAAATCTCATCATGTGGTACATTGATTAAACCGCTATCAGTTACACTTTTCACTTTAAATAGATTATTATCTATCTGTTCTTCTGAGCAAGAAATAAAAATTGACGAAATAGAAAAAGCAGCGAAAATAAAAACTGCAATTGCAAAAAAACTTGACTTAAAATTTGTTTTCATAATTAAACTATTTATTAAAATAGCCTACTTCAGTTTTAGGTCTTATTCGGCATCTTCCGACCGCTGGTCGAAAAGAACTGCATAGTCTTCGGTGTATAATCTTTCGTATTTCCTTGTATGAATTCAATAGTATCTACAAGCGAGCCGTCTAATCTTACACGTTGGACTAATTCGTAATTTTCTACCAACGGGAAAAGTATTGGCGAAGTGCGGGATTTCGAAGAACTAAACGTTCAAGAATTCACAAACGTAGCGAATGCTTTTTCAATGAAACTAAATTACAAAAAAATGTGGAATTGAAAAGCATAAGCGGATTAAAATTACAACTCTTTCAACTTGCATTTAACCCCGCATTTTGCCAATACCATGTTAGCAGAAGTGTCTTCTTTAGCGCGTCCAATCCTCAAGCTTCCCATTTTTCTCTTGCCAAATTTCTATATAAATATCTTCTGAAATTGGTTTTCCTTTATCCTTCAAAATATCAAATTGTAGTCCAGTTAAAGCATTTCTCACTTTGCTGATACAATACTCATATTCATCTTCCTCATAGAACTCTTTTCGTTCTTCATTTGAATAGGTCATTCTCACATTTGATATTTTTCCATTTTCAGAAATTGTAATTAGATATTTTTCCGAACAATCATAATCACTTTTCCAATTTTTCTTTTTCAGTTTTTCAAAGATAATTTTAGAAACTTTGCTTTTATCCTTTCGATTAATTCCATTTTTGATTTTTGCATAATTTTTCACATTTCCTTGACTAATTAAATTTCCATTTTGAAAACCTAAAACAGTTTCGTATTCAAATATTTTATAAAAAACTCCGTCCCAACGGAGAATTTTATTTTTTTCTGTTTTGTCAGGAAAATTGATTAATCCAGTAAACCAATTAATAAAAACTCTGTTGTTTTCCACTTTATCGCCAAAAATTTCCTTCATCTTATTTTGAGAATTAGATAAATTTACTGATTATCCGTTTATGCACCTGTTATATTCGCAATTACTAGTCTGTCAAAGAGTTTGTCTCCAAAATACCGTCTGTTTAATTTGTAAATAAACTCGTTGAGATACAACTGTAAGTATTTCCTT
>JAJYSY010000047.1 GCA_021793375.1 Bacteroidota bacterium
AGAAAAAATGTGCTTAAAAGGGCACATTTTTATCATTTTTTGCAAAACGAGGAATTTTAATCTCTCAAACCTTTAAAAAAGAACAAACACGAAAAAACCGCCTCATCGGATAATGAGACGGCTTCTTCTTTTATCTCTGAGGCTAATAACTTTATTGTTTCTTCAATTACACTTCGAGCATCTATCTCTAAAGCTACTTCTCCAATAGCATCAATTAATTCAATATAAAACTCTGAACGCCCTGTTAATCTATACCAAAAATCTTTTCCGACAAAAACAGGATAAGTTTCATTTATTCGCTGATAATGAGAACTTAATTCATTTACTTCCCCATAAACAACCCCAACAATCATATCATTAATCCCAACATTTAAATTATTGGTTCTAGCTAAATTCCTTACAGCATTAAAATGATTATTAATAGTGGTAACATCATCATAATTAATAGTATTTGGTCCAGCTTTTAATTGACAATACTTTCTACGTCCATCTAAAGCATCAATAAATTCAATATCTACTCCTTGAGTCGTTGAACCAAATCCTTGAAAAAGAGTGCTAATTAGTTCTTGAACTCTCATCCCAAAAGATGTTGTAATAGATTGCCCTAACACTCGGGGTAATACCAAAGCTCTGGCGATACTTTCTGCATCATCATTCCCTGTTAGAAAATTAGCCAAGTATTTAAATAAAAATGGGTTAACATTGTAATTAGACAGCTTACTGGCACGACGACAGGCTCCTTCAATGTGATTTCTAATAATCTGTTCACGAAAAAAACTTTTTGCATTTTCCAATATTTCTTTACGTTGATTTTCATTCATAATTAAAATAGTTTATTATTATTTTATTCTTTTTCACCAAAATTCTCAGTTCCCAATAACTCGGCTAGACTCATTCTAAAATACTCTGCAAAAACATTTATATTTTTTAAAGAAATATTTCTTTCTCCTCGTTCTACCATACCAATATAGGTGCGATGAAATCCGGTGTGTTCTGCTAATTTCTCTTGTGTAAGATTTTCTGCTTCACGGAGTTGTTTAATCCGTTTTCCAAACTTTAACAATAATTCTTCTTTTTTCATTTTGTAATATTATACTTATTGTATACTTTTATCAACATACAATAAGTATCTTTTTCATTTTATTAATTATGAATTCCTACATCAAAAAATTAATTTATATCAATAATCAAAATCAACAATCTATTATTCCTGAAAGGAAAAGAAAATCAGATTGGCGATATCAAATTATGGAATTATCTGAAACTAAACTTAAATCTGAATTATTAAATTGGTCAAGAGAAAAAATGATTATTTGGTTAAACTGGAATGATCCCAACGGAATTTGGACAGATGAAGATTCTATAGCCGAAAACATGAAACCTTTGACAAAAGAAAAAGCTTATAATTATATATGTAAGTTTTTAATAACATAATTTTCATTAATCCTTCCCTTTCAAAATAACCTCAACAAATCCCAGTATAGATTTAAGTGATAGATGTCATTGATTATCATTATTTTTATCAATTACCTTTGTAATCAACTTAAAATAATACATTATGGAAAAGGATAAAAAGAAAAAACTTTCTTCAGTTTCGGGCCGACCAATTGCTGAGAATCAAAACGTAAAAACCGCCGGTCCGCGTGGCCCGATGTTGTTGGAGGATTTTTGGTTTTTAGAGAAATTAGCGCATTTTGACAGGGAGGTAATTCCAGAGCGAAGAATGCACGCCAAAGGTTCTGGAGCTTTTGGAAAATTTACTGTTACACACGATATTTCTCAATACACCAAAGCAAAAATATTTTCTGAAATCGGTAAAGAAACCAAAGTTTTCGCTCGTTTTTCTACGGTTGCCGGAGAAAGAGGTGCAGCCGATGCAGAACGTGATATCCGCGGATTTGCATTAAAATTTTATACCGAAGAAGGAAATTGGGATTTGGCAGGAAACAATACACCGGTGTTCTTTTTGAGAGATCCTTATCGTTTTACAGACCTGAACAAAGCAGTAAAAAGAGATCCGAGAACAAACTTGAGAAGTGCAAACAACAATTGGGATTTTTGGACCTTACTGCCTGAAGCTTTACACCAAATAACCATCACGATGAGTGATCGCGGAATTCCAAAATCTTACCGACATATGAACGGATATGGAAGTCATGCTTTTAGCCTTATCAACGAAAAAAACGAAAGAGTTTGGGTAAAGTTCCACTTTAAAACGCAACAAGGAATTGAAAATCTAACTGATCAAGAAGCGGTGGAATTAATCGGAATAGACCGCGAAAGTCATCAGCGAGATTTATATAATGCTATTGAAAACAAAGATTTCCCGAAATGGAAAATGCAAATTCAAATTATGACGGAAGAGCAAGCAGAAAAATGCGAGTTTAATCCGTTTGATTTGACAAAAGTTTGGCCACACGGAGATTATCCTTTGATGGATGTAGGGATTTTAGAATTGAACCGCAATCCGGATAACTATTTTGCCGATGTGGAACAAGCTGCTTTTAATCCTGCACATGTAGTTCCGGGAATTGGCTTTTCTCCGGATAAAATGTTGCAAGGGAGATTGTTTTCTTATGGAGATGCGCAGCGTTATAGGTTAGGAGTAAATCACTACCAAATTCCGGTGAATAAACCTCAATGTCCTTTTCATAATCACCACAGAGATGGAGCAATGCGCGTAGATGGAAATGAAGGTTCTACTTTACACTATTTCCCTAATAGTTATCAGCAGTGGGAAGAGCAAAAAGAATATACAGAACCTGCTTCTTCGTTAAAAGGAAATGCTGATCATTATGATTTTAGAGAAGATGACGATGATTATTACACCCAACCCGGAAATCTTTTCCGCTTGATGAATGAGGAGCAACAACAAGCTTTGTTTGGAAATACTGCTCGCAATATGGGAGATGCAGAAGATTTCATTAAGGAACGCCACATCAAAAATTGCTATAAAGCTGATCCTAAATATGGAGAAGGTGTAGCAAAAGCATTGGGAATGGATATTGCCAAAATTGATTTGGAAAGCTAAATTCTTTTAGTTTAATCTTATTTTAAGACACAAGGGGGATTTAATTTTTCTCCTTGTGTTTTTTTATTACAATATGTCACCCTTTCAGGGTTTTAAGAGCTGAATGCTTTTCTTCACAAGGATTTCCATCCTTGTGTTTGAATATAACGCCCCGTTAGGGCTTAATTACGATAATTTATTAATATTGAAAAAAACATCAATTATATAACTCAGCTCCGAAGGAGCGAGAAGATATACAATATAGGATGCTAATCCTATTGATAATAAGAATCTATTTCAAAAAGCTCTGAAAGAGCGGGAGATATTGCTTAGTTAATAATATATTATCTTATTGAAATTTATAGTATTAATCCCAAACATAACGTTCATCAAAATCAACTTTATATTTTTTTAAAAAAGCTTTGTATTCTTCTTGAAAAGTTTTTCGTTTATGATGTTCTTTTTGGTTTTCTATATATTTTTTAACTATTTCAATCTCTGCTGGGTTTACTGAAAAAGCTCCATATCCTTTTTGCCAATAAAAATCTTTGTAAAATTCCCCTTTAGTTTTAATCCACTTTGAAGAGTGTGCTTTTAATTTAATCATTAGAGTTACAAGTGTAATTTTCTTTGATAATAAAATAAGTAAATGGACGTGGTTTTTATAACCTCCAATTTTGATCGGAATGCACTCTAAGTTTTTACAAATTCCTCCTAAATAAGCATATAAATCTTTTTCGATCTCAGGTTTAATCAGTGGACGCCGATATTTCGTACTGAAAACAATATGAAGATAGTTTTTCACTAATGATTGAGGCATAATTATAGAATATAAAAATCTCTTTATAAAAATACGATTTTTTATATATTTATAAAAAGATGTAGCCCTATGCCTCTTCAAAAAAACTCTGAAAGAGCAGGGAAATCTGATAGTTAATGATATATCACCCCTTCAGGGTTTTAAGAGCTGAATGCCTTTCTTCACAAGGATTTCCATCCTTGTGTTTGAATATAACGCCCCGTTGGGGCTTAATTACGATAATTTATTAATACTGAAAAAAACATCAATTATACAACTCAGCTCCGAAGGAGCGAGAAGATATACAATATAGGATGCTAATCCTATTGATAATAGGAAACTTCCTCAAAAAAAGCTCTGAAAGAGCGGGAGATATTGCTTAGTTAATAATATGCCACCCCTTCAGGGTTTTAAAAGTTGAATGCCTTTCATCACAAGGATTTCCATCCTTGTGTTTGGACATAACGCCCCGTTGGAGCTTAATTACGATAATTTATTAATATTGAAAAAAAACATCAATTATACAACTCAGCTCCGAAGGAGCGAGAAGATATACAACATAGGATGCTAATCCTATTGATAATAGGAAACTTCTTCAAAAAAAGCTCTGAAAGAGCGAGATTACCTTCAGTTCTATAAAAAACACCTCTTCGTTTAAAATTAAAAACGAAGAGGTGTTTTACTATTTATTGAGCTGCTTTTTTTCTGTATGCTAAGTAAAAAATTATCGGTAAAACCGTAAAAGCCAAAACCATAGAGATTAACATTCCTCCGGTAATCATAATTGCAATGGGTTTTTGAATTTCAGATCCCATGCCTGTTGAAATAGCTGCCGGAAACAAACCTAAAGACCCCATTAAAGCAATCATCAACACCGGTCTTGCTCTACGACGAACGCCTATAGAAATAGCTTCTTTAAGTCCTTTTTTATGTAAGTTTCTTTTCATTTCTGCTATCAGAAGAATTCCATCAATTGTTCCTACTCCAAAGAGAATAATAAATCCGATTCCTGCAGAAATTCCAAAAATTGTTCCTGTAGCCCACAAGGAAATAAATCCGGCTATAAAAGCAAACAATAATGTAAAAGTACTGACCAAAGTATCTCGGATGGTTCCGAAGTTCATATATAACAAGAAAACTATCAACAGTAAAACCATGGGCACAATTATGCTCAATTGTTTAGTGGCGCGTTCTTTACTTTCAAATTCTCCTGCCCATTCAACTTTAGTTTCCATCGGAAATTTGACTTCTTCTTCCACTACTTTTTGAGCTTCATTTATTGCGCTTCCCAAATCTCTTCCATCTACGCTAAAACCCACAGAGGTGTAACGGCTTCCACCTTCTCTATAAATAAAAGCCGGACCGGTTTTAAATTCTATATCTGCAATTTCTCGCAAAGGAATTTTTTGTCCGTTTAAAGTGGGAATCAAGATATTTCCGATTTCTTCTTCACTATCTCTGTAGCTTTCTGCAAAACGAACTTGAATATCAAATTTTCTTTCATCTTCATAAAAAGAAGAAGCTTTTTTTCCTCCTATCGCCATTTCAATTACTGCTTGTGCTTCTTCTGTGCTCACAGAATATTGTGCCATGAGATTTTCTTCTAAAGAAATTCTCAATTCCGGCGATCCGATATTTTCATACACCAAAATATCTGTTATTCCTTCCACCTTTCCAATTGCTTGCGCTACTTCATTGGCTTGATCTTCCATTTCAAACAAATCGTCTCCAAAAATCTTGATTACCAAAGAGCTTTTTACCCCGGCTACATATTCTTCTACATTATCTTGAATAGGTTGGCTAAATCCGAAATCCATTCCTCTGAAAGTATCTAAAGTATCTTTCATCTGTGCGATTAATTCTTCTTTAGAAATCTTTCTTTTCCACTCTTTTTCCGGTTTGAGTTCTATATGAAATTCATTATTAAAAAATCCGGTAGGATCTGTTCCGTCGTTCGGTCTTCCGGTTTGATTAAGCACAAAATCTACTTCTTCAAATTCTCTTAATTTATTTCTAATTTCTTTTCCTACTCTTACAGATTCTTTTAGGCTTACGCTATTGGGTAAAGTTGCACGAACATAAACCGCTCCTTCATTGAGTTCAGGGATAAATTCGTTTTTATAATTTGCCATTTTCACTACACAGATCGTCAAGATAATTCCAAATAGAGAAATCGTTATTTTTTTGTATCTAAAAGCAGTGGAATATAATGCGAAAATCATTTTATTACACCAATCTGAAATCCAGTTTTTCTTGTGTTTGATGTTTTTGTCCAACATTAACTTGGTCATTGCGGGAACAAAAGTCAAACTCAAAATTAAAGACCCTAAAAGGGCGTATCCTAAAGTGTAAGCCAAAGGCGAAAACATTTTTCCTTCTACTTTTTGAAAGGAAAAAATCGGGAATAAAGCAACAATTAAAATCAGCTGTGCAAAGAAAATATGCGGTGCTACTCTGCTGATGCTCTTCTTGATAATTCCTGCTTTTGAAAGTTTGTTATAACGTTCTACGCCGTATTCTTTTGATTTTCTCTCTAAAGCTACATACACCGTTTCTACAATAACCAGTGTTCCTTCTAAGAGCAATCCAAAATCCAAAGCTCCCATAGAAATTAGATTGGCGGGCATTCCTTGAATTCTCAGCATAATAATTGCGAATAAAAAAGACAACGGAATAACCAATGCTACTGTTAGGGTGGTTCGCCAATCAAATAGGAAAATAAACACGATAAGCGAAACCAAAACAATTCCTTCCATCAAGTTGGTGGAAACTGTTTTTACAGTGGTTTCTACCAAATCTGTTCGATCAATAAAAGGTTTTAGCTGCACATCTTTTGGCAAAATCCTGTTGTTAAGTTCGTCAATTTTTTCTTTGACTCCGGCAATTACATCTTCAGGATTTTCTCCGCGAAGCATAATGACAATTCCTTGAATTACATCATCTTTATCATCTAAACTCACTTGTCCCATTCTGGGTTTTGCACTGATTTCTACAGTAGCGATATCTTTCACCAAAACGGGAACGCCGTTTTGAGCAGTAACCAAAGTGTTTTCTATATCTGCAATGCTGGTCAACAATCCTACTCCTCTAACCACATAAGCTTGATCTCCTTTTTCAATCATATCTCCGCCCACATTGATATTGCTTTTGGAGATGGCTTCATAAACATCTAAAGAAGATAAATCATATTGTTCTAAAGCAATGGGATTTACTTGAATTTGATAAACTTTTTCTTCTCCTCCAAAGTCTTCTATCGCTGCAATTCCAGGAACTGCCAACAACTCCGGTTCTACCACCCATTCGTGAATGGCTGCCAATTCACTGATTGGTCTGTCGCTTTCTATGATATATCTGAAAATCTCTCCGGTTGCTCCTGAAGGAGGTTCAATTTCAATATCTACGCCATCCGGCAAATCAATATCCTGCATTCTGTTAGAGGCGTATTGCTGTGCATAGAAATCATCTACATCATCGCCAAATCCAACGGAAACTACAGATAATCCAAAAAGAGAAATCGAACGTACATTCGCTTTTTTAGGAATGGTATTCATCTCTTTCATAATGGGCAGAGTGACAAATTTTTCTACTTCTTCTGCACTTCTTCCCGGCCATTGAGCAATAATTCTTGCTCTGGTGTTGGTAACATCCGGATAAGCTTCTATCGGGGTGTGGATATAACTATAAATTCCGCCTGCTGCTAATAATCCTACTAAAAAGAATACAATCAGCGGGTTTTTTAAAGAAAAGGCAACTATACTATCGGTAAACTTTCTCATATTATTTTTCTTTTATTTTGATGAAATAATATGCTCGAATTCTAAAAGCGTGTTTCTTGAAACAATTTTCTCTCCCGGATCTAATCCATTTTTTATGTACATAGTGTGTTCATCTTGAGAATAAAGCTCTACCTCTCTTTCATAAAGATTGCATTCATCTTCAATAACCACCACATAATATTTGTCGTTATGATAAACCACAGCTTTGTCAGAAAGGCGTGGCATTTTTAAATCTGTTTCGGATTTTACAATTCCTTCTACTTGAAGTCCGGGTTTTAAAAGCAATTCTTTGTTTTCAAGTACAACTCTTGCTTTCAATACATTTTCATCGGGATCCATCACATGAGAAATATTTGAAATCTCTCCTTCAAATATTTTTCCGGGATAAGAATTGATTTTAATATCAATGGGCATTCCTTGTTTTACAAAATTCAAGTTTGTGGCATATACATTCATATTAATCCAAACTTCATCCATATCTGAAATAGTAAATAAAGGTTCTCCTTCGGCTCCGATTTGCATTCCCGCAACCAACTTATTATCAACAACATATCCTGATCTTGGTGCTTTTATCTGAAAAACATTTTTTTCTTTCGATGAGCTGTACATCTGCAAGTTATTTTGCAGTTTTTCCAATTCTGATTCTATATTTTCTTTTTCACTTTGTGCTGCTATCAACTCCCTTTCTGAAGAAATTTTGTCTTCATAAAAATTTTCTTTTGATTCCAATTCTTTTTGAGCAACTTTTAATTTTGCTTGTAATTGTTTTACTTGTGTTTGCATTTCATTGAGTTCTACACTTTTTATCTCTGCCAAGACTTGATTTTTTTCTACTTTATCTCCAAGAGAAACAAAAGTGTTGCTGATAATTCCACTTACTAAACTCACATAATTTACCACAGCATTTGGGTTGTATGCTACTTTTCCGTTTAAGCGAAGTTTTTCTACCACCGGAGAAGGCTCAACCAAAATGGGATTTAAACTATCCAATTGCTTTGCTGTTAAACAATTTTGATTTTTTTCTTGTATCTCTTCGTTTTCCGTATTGTTTTTACAAGAAATAAAACTGAAAAAGCTGATGATCAGCAGAGTTATGAGATATGGTTTTGTTTTCATTTTTATCAAATATTTTATCAGAAGATTCTTTTTTTCAAGCAAAAAGTTAATTTATATATTGTCTAATCCTGTAGCAGATTTTAAATCTTCCAAAGCATTTAAAAATTCTCTTTGGTTGTCAAAAATAGATTCCTTGCTTTCTATATAAGCTTCCAGAAAGTCCATATAAGTAGTGATATTTATATTTCTATTTTTAAAATATTCCGTGTAAGCATTCATGGTTTTATCTAAATTTTCGATGTATTTTGCATCTATATTTTCAAAGAAATCTTTAAAATGTTGCGTGCGTTCGTACTTTTTACGCACATCGGTTTTTACTTTTACCAAATGTTCTTGGTGTAGATAATCTTGTTGTTGAATATTGATTTTTGCTTTTTTGATGTTTCCTTTGTTAGGATTAAAAAAAGGTAAATCCATGGAAACTCCCACGCCAAAATAATCCGGATAAATTCCGCCTCCTCTGTCATAATTTACAGAAACCCCCAATTCCGGCGTACGCTGAGATTTTTCATAATCATATTCTTTTTCTGCAATTTCTTTTTCTAAATCGGAAATCTGAATATCCGGACGTTTTAATAAAGCTTGTTCTTGTAGAAAAAGTAATTCTGCATCAAATTCCTGGTAGTTATAATCTTCTCTAAAAATAGAATCAAAGCTTAAATTGGTTTCTTCCGGAAGGTTTAAGGTGATGATTAATTTTGCTTGCAATTCGCTTAACGTATTTTTTTGATCGATGATTTCATCTTTTAAATTCATATCTGAAACCCGCAAACGCGTGAGTTCCATTTTATTGACATTTCCTTTTTCATATTGATTTTCATAAGCAATCAAAATAGTTTTTAAAGAAGAACGCTGTTGATTTAGTAATTGATAATACAATTGATGATAGGTAAAATCATGAATTGTTTTTCTAAATTCAGTTTTTAAATTCAATAAAAAATCTGCTAAATAAGCTTCTGCTTGTTCTGCAGAAACCTCAGCGATTGCTTTTTGTTTTTTTCTGCCTCCGGCTAAATTAAAAACTTGTTCCAACTGAACTTCTACCTGACGATATCTTCCAAAACTTTCTGTAAATAAAGAAGCTTGCTCATCGGCATGTTTTTTTTGATAAGAAGTGATGTAGGGATTAAATTCTTCTATGCTCAATGTTGGATTTGGCCAGACTTTAGCTTGAATTTTTTCTGCTTCTGCTTTGTCTAAATTCAGCTGTTCAGCCAATAAAGAAAGGTTGTTTTCCAATAATAACTTTTCTGCTTTTGGCAAATCCAAATGCAGTGTATCTATGTTTTGAGCAAAAATATTTGCACTCAAAAACAATAAAAAAAGAAAATATTTCAGTTTATCCATAGCTTAGATTCATTCGATTACAAAACAAATCATCTAAGATTAGAATAAACTTCAGCTGAGATTAAAATGGAATTAAAAATGGATTAGAATTTTTTAATGTTGGAAGAAAATAAAACTTATTCAAAGAGTTTTTTTAGTTTAAAATTATACAACTACTTATTAATTGCAATTATTTTATTTGGATTTTGCCTTGTATCAAATACGTTTGCTATTACGATTAACTCAGATTTTTTATTGATATAATATATTATTTTGTAGTTTGAATAAACCAAATAGCGAAACTCACGAGTTTTATCTTTTAAAACACTTTCGATTTGTCCGATTTCAGGGTTTTTATCTAAATCAATCGTTTGCTCAACTATTCCATTTACTATTTTTTTGCCACTGTTTTAGTAGCTTTTAGACTATAATATTGATATATTTGTTTTAACTTAAGCTTTGCAAATTCTGACCAAAAAATTTCTAATCCCATTCTTGAATTTGCTTTTTTAAATCATCAGCTTTAATTAATCGTCCATTTTTTTCATCTTTTATTGCCATTTTAATTTCTGCTTTATAGCGTTCCATTGTCATTGGCTTTAAGTTGGACTCATAATTTTCAATTTTTTTATTATGTAGTAACTCTTCTATTGCACGAATGATATTTTCATTATCAATATTTAAAAACTCCTTTACCAGTAATATTTTTCGCGCTTCTATATTCATAATTCCACTTTTGTTTACTTCATCAAATATAATACATTTTCATTAAAATTCATTTTTATAAGTTATTGTTGATTTTAATGATTATAAATATCAAAGAAAATAATTATCTTTTTAAAATTAAAACCTCAACTCCACTTTAGTTCCTTTATTTTCTTCGCTTTTGATATGAAAATCAATTTCGTGCAATTCTAAAACTCTTAATGCAATACTCACGCCCAAACCACTGCCTTCAAGATTGGAAACTTTAGAAGATCTGTAAAAAGGCTGAGCAATATTTTTTAAATCCGCAGAGCTGATTCCCACTCCTTGATCAATAATTTCGATTTTTAAATGATTTTCTTCTTTCTTAAAATTAATTTCAACAGGTTTTTCTTCAGAGAATTTAGCTGCATTTTCAATCAAATTAAACAAGGCAATCGCCAATAAAGTTTCATTTCCTTTAAATCCTAAAATCTTAAAATCTTCCGGTTGAATATTTAAGTTTACTTGAAAACGCTCAGTGGTATATTTTTTAGATAATTGTTCGATTACATCCCAAATCAATTCATCAATACGAACTTTGTTTTTCTGATGAACAACTCTATTTAAACTGGAAAATGTCAACAGGTTTTTTAAAATCCCTTGTAAACGTTCAGATTCTTGCAAAACGACTTTAGCGGTTTCTTTATATTCTTCAACATTTCGCTCTCTTTGTAAACTCAATTCTGAATAATTGATAATAGAAGCCAAAGGAGTTTTTAATTCGTGAGAAGCATAATCCACAAAGTTTTTTTGCTGTTCATAAGTTTGTTCAATTTCTTTCAACAATACATTAAAAGCTTGAAAAAGTTCTTCCAATTCATCTTTTGTGGGCGTGTAAGTGAGCTTTAAAGGTTTTTGATTAAGATCTAAAGCATTTACTTGTTTTATGGTATTTCTTATCGGACTATAAGCTAATTTTGACAACCACGAAGTCAGCATAATCAGCAGTGTCATTCCCAAGAAAAAGGACAGTAATAAAATCAAACTTAAATTTTGAAGTTGACTTTGAATCAATGGATTTTGAGCTTTTACCAAAACCACAAAATCTCCTTGATTATCTTCATAAAAAAGTCCGTGATAATAATCTTGTCCTCTTTTGAAATTCAGTATTCCTCTTTGACGGATTTCATCTAATCTTGGAATAATAGTTTTACTTTTATTTTCTTCTGTATCAAAAGCGGTGGAATCTTCTTCATCATAAATACTGATTTTCTGATCCGGACTCAAGTTATAAAAAGCATCGGCAATAGGTTGGTATTGAGCTTTTGTCAATTCATCTTCTTCTAAATAAAACATACCGGCAATTTTTGCTGTTCTTGCCAATTCTCCATAAAAAATATGTTTTGAGCTTTTGTCAAAAGACCAATAAATTACCACAGCGGCAATGATGAAAACCACGCCAAACAAAGCGGAAGAAACAAAAGTGAGTTTATGTCTGATTTTCATTATTCTGCAATCATATATCCACGCCCTTTAATGGTGTGAATCAGTTTTTTATCATATCCTGCATCGATTTTACTTCTTAAATAAGAAATATAAACATCAATCACATTGGTATAAGTTTCTTGGTTGGTATTCCAAACTTTTTGTAAGATTTTATTTCTGTTTACCACCTGATCTTTGTCTTCTAATAAAGTTTGTAGAAGTTTAAATTCTTTAGAAGATAATTCTATGTTTTTTCCTGCTCTTTCTACTTTATTTTTAGCATAATCCAAGCTTAAATCTCCACAAGTTAAAACCGGAGATTTATCTGAAATATATTCTTTATTTCTGCGGATAAGTGCTTTTACTCTTGAAACTAATTCTCTGAAATGAAAAGGTTTTGTCAAATAATCATCTGCTCCAATATCCAATGCTTTTATTTTATCTTCAGTTTCGCTTAAAGCACTCAACATTAAAATAGGTGTTTTTATATTTTTAAAACGAATCAATTCACAAAGTTGAATTCCGGTTAATCCGGGGAGCATCAAATCAAAAATAAACAAATCCCAATCTTCTGCTAAAGCTTTATCTCTGGCTTTAAAACCATTGCTTGCGGTGGAAACCAAATACCCTTCTTCTGTCAATCCTTGTTGTAAGGATTTAACCAAGTTTTTATCATCTTCTACAACTAAGATTTTCATTTTAATTTCATTTAATGAAGTGGATCTTTATACCAATTTAATATTTTGACTTCTATAGCAGAATTTCTTTCTTCTATTCTGCGTTTTAGTTTTGCTGCATAATTATAAGTAAAAATTCCTTCGTAATAATAAGGATAAATCTGTTTTGGGTTTAATTTTAATAATTCTTCTATATTTTTTTCTAATTCCTCTGCTGTGGTTAAATTCATTCTGAAGAGAATAATATCTAAATTTTCTATTATAGGAATTTCAGCTAAGTGCTGATTTTCTCCGGAAATCAATATCTTTTTTTGGCTATTGGTAATCAAAAAACCATTTTCTTTTTTTTCTGATTTTTCGTTTGATAAACTTATAGATTTAAAATTAATTTTTGCAACAGTAGTATCTTGATCAGGTTTTAGAACTTGAACTCTTTCTTTTAAATCTACCGGGAGAATTTTTTCTACTGCAGACGGAACAATTATTTTTGTGTTTTCATCAAGCAAACTTTCCATGGCTCCCGGCACTAAATAATCAGGATGATAATGCGTAATCACCACAATATCTGCCGGTTTTTGATCTGCATAAATCATAGAATTCCCCATAGGATCAACATAAATTCTTCTGTTGTTTAATTTCAACATAAAAGAACCATGCTCTATAGGATTTATCAATTCTGTTTCTTCTTTTTCTTCTTCTGAAGACTTTAAAGTGTGAGTTTTTACAGAAATAGGTTCTCTTACTGCTTTATCTTCTTGTGTAGATTTTTCACAAGCCCACAGAAAAATGATTAAGAAATAATAAAGATATTTTTTCATCCGCTAAAAATTAAATCATTGCTTGAATATCTCTTCCCCAAGTGGGATAAGCAAATAACGTGTTTTTAATTTGTTTTACTGTGATGTTATTTGCCATTGCCAAAGCAAAAAGATTGATTATTTCATTTACTCCCGAACCGATTAAATGAGCACCAATAATTTGCTCGGAATCTTGATGAATTATAATTTTATAAGCATAAACTTTATCGTTTAAATGTTTTGCACTATACCATTTTGTGGCATCTCCTTTTTTGATTTCAATGTTTTTATATTTCTTCTTTGCTTCTTTTTCTGTCAATCCGATAAAAGCTACATTTGGATAAGTAAATACTGTTGTGGGAATAGGCGGATATTCAGCTGTTTTTTTATTGGATTTATCCAACAATTGTGAAATCACAATTGCTGCCTCATAAGGAGCTAAAGGAGTTAAAGCCAATCCCGGACTTGCAGCTACATCTCCACAAGCATATACATTTTTGTTAGAAGGATTTTGAAGCTTTTCGTTTACGGTGATTCCTTTTGGCGAAAAAGCAACTTTTCCTTTTTCTAAATCCAATTCTTCTATAGCAGGAATTCGCCCTGCGGTATTGAAAACCAATTCTGCTTTTGTGTTTATTGTTTTTCCTTGCTGATCTGCATAAACTCTATAAATCGATTTTAATTTTTCTATTTTATTTGCTTTTGCATTAAAGAAAAACCGAATTCCCAAATCTTTTGAAAATTCCACTAATGGCGTAATAATTTCTTTGTCAAATGTTGTTAATGGCATTTTTCCTGAATGGATTACAGTAACTTCTACTCCACAACGGGCTGCGATATGGGCAAATTCTAATCCTACATATCCACCGCCGATAAAAATCATACTTTTGGGCAGTTTTTCTAAATTGAGAAAATCTTCACTGGTTAAAAGATGTTGACCTCCTTCAATATATAAAGGTCTTGGTTTTTGCCCTGTAGCAATGATTATTTTCTTGGCTTTTACCGTTTTTCCTTCTACAGACAAAGTGTTTTCATCCAAGAATTTCGGAGATTGATGATAAAGTTTAATTCCTTTTTCTTTTAGATTTCTTTCATGCACAAAAGGAACAGCATTTGTAAAGGTTTTTTTGAATTGCTGTAAATCTCCCCAATTGATTTCGGGTAGTTTTGTAATTCCTTTTCCTTTAAAATTTTTGGTTCGCTCTAATGTTTCCGTAAAGCTCGACAAAACTTTTTTCGGGTCACAACCTCTGTTTGCGCAAACCCCTCCATATTCTTGATTATCGGCAATTGCAACTTTCCATCCGGCATCTGCACAAGCTCCGGCGACATCTTTTCCGGAACGCCCGGTTCCAACAACAAACACATCAAACTCTTCTATAGCCATTTATAAAGTTTATAATTAGCTCAAAAGATAGGCATTTTGTTTTTATTCTAAAGTTAGTAGTTTAAAAAGAAATGGTTTATCTATTTTTTACTTTATCAAACTGACGTATTTATTATCTTCTTTGGTGGTGCGTTGAAAATCTTTGGCTTCTGCTCTTGCTTTTTCGATTGCTTTTTCCGCTTGAAGATATTCTTCTTTTAAAGGGTTTTCTTTGGTCAATACAGGGATTTCTCTACCATCTGTAAATTCGAATAAAACCAATCCGTCTTCATCAATTTTTGTCAATTTAATTTCATGAAGGGTATTGATATAAGTTTCATCCCAAGGCATTTTTACGCGAACATAATTTTCTGTGTAGCCTTCTATAAATCCATTTTTGTTTTCGCTTTCAAACAATACATTTAAAGTATTTCCGATTTGAGATTCATAAAAAGCACGACGTTTTTTAGCTGATAATCCTCTGAGCATTTTACTGCGTTTTTTTCTCACTTTATGCGGAATCACACCCGACATTTCTGCAGCTACTGTATTGGGTCTTTCAGAATAAGTAAACACATGTAAATAAGAAACATCTAATTCATTTAAGAAATTGTAAGTATCTAAGAAATATTCTTCTGTTTCTCCCGGAAAGCCTACCATTACATCAACACCAATACAAGCATTGGGCATTTTTTCTTTAATGCGTTTTACTCTTTCTACATATAATTCTCGCATATAACGACGACGCATCAGCTTTAAAATTTCATTACACCCGCTTTGCAAAGGAATATGAAAATGCGGTACAAAAGTTCTGCTTTCTGACACAAAATCTATGGCGTCATCTTTTAATAAATTCGGTTCTATAGAAGAAATTCTCACACGATCTACGCCTTCAACTTTATCCAACGCTTGAATCATATCCAGAAAAGTATGTTCGTGCTTTTTATTTCCAAACTCTCCTTTTCCGTAATCTCCGGTATTTACTCCGGTTAAAACAATTTCTTTGGTTCCGCTGTCTGCAATTTCTTTGGCATTTTTTAATACATTCTCCAAAGTATCAGAACGAGAAATTCCTCTGGCTAAAGGAATTGTGCAATAAGTGCATTTATAATCACATCCGTCTTGCACTTTCAAAAAAGCTCTGGTTCTGTCGTCTAAAGAGTAAGATCCTACATAAAAGTTGGCATCTTCAATTTCACAAGAATGAACAATTCCGCGCTCTCCATCTAATTTGGGCTGAGCAAGTAAATCATTTAAATAATTGGTGATTTTAAATTTTTCTGTAGCGCCCAACACCAAATCAACTCCATCTATATCTGCTAATTCTTCCGGTTGAAGTTGTGCATAACAACCAATTCCCACCACAAAAGCATCTTTGTTTACTTTTCTTGCTTGCTTGACAACCGATTTAAATTTTTTATCTGCATTTTGAGTAACACTGCAAGTGTTGATAACATAAATATCTGCTTCTTCTGAAAAATCTACACGCTGAAAACCTTCATTTTCAAAAGAACGTGCGATGGTTGCTGTTTCAGAAAAGTTTAATTTACACCCTAAAGTGTAAAATGCAACTTTATTTAAATCTTTCTCCTCTCTCATAATCCAAAACTTTAACTGAAAAATGTTTCTACTTTAATATAAATGAATCATTTTCAATTCGGCAAAGATACGAGTTAAAGTTTATTTGCTCAAAAAGTATTTAAACGGATTTTTATACTATTCTGTTTTAGAATTCAAAAATATTTATCTTTGAAATTCTTATTAAATTATTTTCTCATTTTTCTTAATCTGTAGAAATTGAATAAATCATCTTTAAAAAATATCGGTTATATTTTATTTTCAACGGTGATTTTTCTGCTTTTTTCTTGTCAAAATGAATTGACTCCTGAGCAAGAGAAATTAGTTTTCAGATATAATGAACACGCCAATATTACCTCTTTAGATCCTGCTTTTGCAAAAGATCAAAGAAATATTTGGGCGGTAAATCAACTCTATAATCAGTTGGTGCAGCTGGATGATAGTTTAAATATTATTCCGGATTTAGCAAAGGATTGGAAAATTTCTAAAGAGGGTTTACAATATGATTTTTACTTAAGAAAAGATGTTTATTTTCATAAAGATAAAATTTTCGGAAAAGATTCTCTTCGAAAAATGGAAGCTAAAGATGTGGTTTACAGCTTAAAAAGATTGAGCGATCCCGATTTAGCTTCTCCCGGAAGTTGGGTGATGAGAAATGTAGAAAATATTTCTGCGGTAAATGATTCCACAGTTCAGATAAAACTCACAAAAGCTTTTCCTGCGTTTTTAGGTTTATTGTCGATGAATTATTGCTCGGTTTTACCGGAAGAAATGGAAGAATTAGATTTTCATAAAAATCCTATCGGAACGGGAGCTTTTAAGTTTAAACGTTGGGAAGCCAACGAAAAATTGGTTTTTAGAAAAAATGAACTTTATTTTGAAAAAGATGAAAAAGGAAATCCCCTGCCGTATTTAGAAGCGGTTTCCATCAGTTTTTTACCGGAAAAACAAAGTGAATTTATGCAGTTTACTTTAGGAAATTTAGATTTTATGAGCGGTTTGGATGCCGCTTATAAAGATGAATTATTGACTTCAACCGGAAAACTTAATCCAAAATATTCTGAGGAATTAAAACTAAAAAAATCTCCTTATCTCAATATGGAATATATTGGAATCACTTTGGAAGGAGAACAAAAAATTGCAGATAAATCTATCAGAAAAGCTTTGAATTATGGTTTTAGCAGAGAGAATATGATTACTTATTTGCGCAACGGAATTGGATATCCTGCTGAAAATAGTTTTATTCCCAAAGGACTTCCCGGGCATAATGAAGATTCTGTTTATCAATATGACATCAAAAAAGCAAAATCTTTAATCAAATCTTATAAAGAAAAAAACAATGGAAAAACGCCAAAAATAGAATTGGCGACCACTGCACAGTATTTGGATATTTGTGAATTCTTACAACGCGAATGGCAAAAAATAGGAGTTGATGTAAAAGTTGAAGTTATGCCGGCATCCACTTTATTACAACAAAGATCTGTAGCAAAATTACAAACTTTCAGAGCGAGTTGGATTGCGGATTATCCTGATGCAGAAAATTATTTGTCGCTTTTTTACAGTAAAAACTTTTCTCCAAATGGACCGAATTACACTCGGTTTTCTTCTGCGAAATACGATAAATTATATGAAAAATCTTTGGTAATTCCAGAGTTAGAAAACCGCATTGCTTTATATCAAAAAATGGATTCCATCGTAATGAATGAAGCTGCTGTAATTCCGTTGTATTATGATGAGGTTGTTCGTTTTACCGGAAAAAACATCAAAGGATTAGGGATAAAT
>JAJYSY010000048.1 GCA_021793375.1 Bacteroidota bacterium
GATCTGGTCCAATTCTTTTGTTGACTTTGATTTCTTACTCTGTTTATCTGGTAGTGGTTTTAAAAGGAACAGGAAATTTTTTATCGCCCGATATTGAAGAAAATATAGACAATTTAACTTCGAGATATGCGATGACTTTTTTGATGGGAATGATTTTTATGATTGTGGTTTCTGTACTTTTTTACAGTCTTTTTTATGCGACTTTAAACTATAGTGTACAATCTTATATTGAAAATAAAGGAAAAATTGATGAAGAAGAAGTAGCCAAAAAAATAAAATACAATTGGTCAAGCTTTTTCAAATTGGCATTTTTATCCGGAGTTTTTGTAGTATTAGGGTTTTTCTTGTTTTTTATTCCCGGGGTTTATATCGCTGTGCCTTTATCCTTGGTTTTTTCCATTATGATTTTTCATGAAATGGGAGTTATGGAATCGATTTCTTATAGTTTTAAATTGATTAAAAATAATTGGTGGATGAGCTTTTTTACTTTGTTTTTAATGCTGTTGATTTATTACACTGCATCATCTGTATTTCAAATGCCCGCAGCAATTTACAGCTTATTTAACACCATGGTTTCAGCCCAATCCGAAGATGGAATTTCCTTCACAAATATTTATGATTGGCCTTATTTGATTTTAAACTTTTTAGGAACTATGGCGCAATTTGTTTTATATGGATTTGTAATTATCTCTACTATATTTTTATTTTTTAGTTTAAATGAAAAACTCAATAAAACAGGGGCTTTTGAAACCATAGAAAACTTAGGAGAAAATCATTGACTTATGCGATTGATTTTTTGTCTTTTTACGTTTATTTTTATTACACATCAAGTTTTAGCACAAAAAACTTCTGATTCGCTTGCGATTTCAAAAGAAATTCAATTTGATCAAAATCAGGAAATTCAACCCATAAGCTTTGATGAAAAACAAATAGAAAATTATAAAAAAGATAAAAGCTTTGATTATTCAAGAGAAAAATCTTCAGAAAGTTGGTGGACAGCTTTTAAGAGATGGGGCTCAGCTCTTTGGAATTCTTTTTGGCAAAAAATATTCGGCGATATAAAAGTTGGGAGTTGGGCAGCAACTTTTGTTCAAATCATGAAATATGCGATTATAGGCGGAGTTATCGCGTTTATAATTTGGCTTTTTATAAAATTAAATCCCGGAAAAGCTTTGCTAAAACCGGCAAAAACACCGGAAGTTTTATATGCTGAAGATGAAAAAATAATCCGTGAAAAAGATATTCCAAAACTTATTCAACAAGCCAAAGAAAAAGGAAATTATCGTTTGGCTATACGTTATTATTATTTGTTGATTTTAAAAAAATTAAAAGATAAAAAACAAATTGAATATCAATTTCAAAAAACCAATCAAGAATATCAACAAGAAATTAAAAATGCAAAATTAGCCTTACAATTCAATCGTATTACAAAGATTTATGATTTCACTTGGTATGGAAATTTTGAAGTAAATAAAATACAATTTGAAGAAATGCTTAAAGAATTCGAGCTTATTCAAAATCAGCTAAAAAGTTTTTCCGATGTCTAAAAACTATAAAATTTTATTGGGGATTTTGGTTTTCGTTTTGGCTTTGCTCATTTTTTTTGAAGCCACAGCACCGGATCCTGTAGATTGGAGAAAAACTTATTCCATCAAAGATAAAATTCCTTATGGAACATATATTTTTCATGAAAGCTTAAAAACACAAACCGATCAATTTTTCTTGGCAGAAGAAAGTCCTTACCATCATTTAAAAGATTCTACTTTTTCAGGAAATTATATATTGATTGACGAAGAGTTATATTTTGGAGAAACTACACTAAATCAAATGCTGAAATGGGTAGAAAAAGGAAACACCCTATTTGTGGCAGCAGCTTATTCTGATTTGTTTGATTTAGATACTTTACAGCTGAGAATAAGAGGAAAAACAAGAACAAAAAGTTTGCTCAATTATCCGGAATATAATTTTTTTAATAAAAAATTAAAAGCAGAAAATCCTTATGTTTTTAAAAGGAATTCTTCAATTTCATATTTTCATAAAATAGATACTTTACAACATATCGCTTTAGGAAATACAGCTTTAAAAGAAGAAAATAATCAACTGGAAATAAATTTCATAAAAATTCCTTTTGGCGATGGAGAATTTCTTCTTCATTCTTCTCCTTCAGCCTTTTCCAATTTTTTTCTACTTCAAAAAAATAATATAGAATACGCAGAAAAACTATTAGCTTATTTAGATTTAGAAAAAGAAAACTATTATGATGTTTATCATGATAGGAACTATAATATTTCTAAATATTACACTTCTCCTTTATATGTAATTTTAGAAAATAAAGAATTGAAATGGGGGTATTATTTCTTGCTGTTAGGCGGAATTTTATTTGTTATTTTTGAAGGAAAACGAAAACAAAAAGCTATTCCAATTCTTCCGCCATTACAAAATAATTCTTATCAATATATCAGAAGTATTGCAGGATTATATTTAGACAAAAAAGATCATACCGCTATTGCACACAAACAAATTGAACAGTTTTTAATTTTTATTCGAGAACATTTAAGAGTAGAAATAAAAAAAATAGATCAAGAATTAATAGATAAGTTACATAACTTAACAGAAATTTCTAAAGAAGAAATTATTGCTCTTTTTAAGAAAATTCAAGAACTACAATCCAGTTCTGATATTACTAAAAAAGAGTTGTTGTCTTTAAATAAAAAGATCAATGAATTTAAAAATAATATTTGATGGAAAATACAGATAAATCAAAAGAAGAAGATTTTAATTTTGACAGCAGAATTCCTTTAAGCGAATTAAAAACAGCTGTAGAAAAATTAAAAAACAACTTAAAAAAAGTAATTGTTGGACAAGAAGAATTTATCGAACTTTTGATAGTTGCTTTACTTTCAGAAGGACATGTTTTGATAGAAGGGGTACCCGGAATTGCAAAAACCTTAACAGCAAAACTCTTTGCAAAATCTTTAGAAGTAGATTTTAGCAGAATTCAATTTACACCCGATTTAATGCCTTCAGATGTGTTGGGAACTTCCATTCTAAATGCGCAGCAAACAGATTTTGAATTTAAACCCGGACCGATTTTTTCAAATATGGTTTTGATTGATGAAATCAACAGAGCACCAGCAAAAACACAAGCCGCACTTTTTGAAGTGATGGAAGAAAAACAAATCACCATAGATGGAAATCGATATGAAATGCAACCGCCTTTTATGGTTTTGGCTACTCAAAATCCAATAGAGCAGGAGGGAACTTATGCTTTGCCAGAAGCCCAATTAGATCGTTTTTTATTTAAAATAAATCTTGAATATCCTACTTTAGAAGAAGAGTTTAATATTTTAAAAACACATTATAACAGAAAAGAAAAACAAGCTTTAGAAACCATAAATGCTGTTTTTTCTGCCAAAGAAATTTTAGATTTCAGAGATTTACTACATCAGATAATTATTGAAGATAAAGTGATGAATTATATTGCAAAAATCGTGCATAAAACAAGAAATCATCCTCATTTATTTTTGGGTGCTTCTCCCAGAGCTTCTTTGGCAATTATGAATTCTTCCAAAGCTTTTGCAGCAATTAGTGGAAGAGATTTTGTTATTCCTGAAGATGTGAAAAAAACTTTAAACCCTGTTTTGCGTCATCGAATTATTTTATCTCCGGAAAGAGAAATGGAAGGGATGACCACAGAAAATGTAATTGATATGATTGTGCAAACAGTAGAAATTCCAAGATAAAAGTGATTGGATTTATAAAAAATACTTATTTCACAACACGTTTTTTTTACGTGTTTTTTGGGTTGGGCATAATATTTTTCGCTTCTTTTTGGTGGAATTTTATCTATGCTTTTGCTTGGATTTTAGTATTGATTTTTACTTTATTGGTTTTAGCTGATTTTACTGCATTATTTACCGGAAAAGGAATTTTAGCAGAACGAATTTTACCGGAAAAATTTTCCAATTCAGATGAAAATCCGGTGAATATTTCAATATTAAGTGAATATATATTTCAAACTAAACTTGAAATCATAGAAGAACTCCCCATACAATTTCAAAAACGAGATTTTTTAAAAACTATATTTATTTCAGGAAAAGAAAAAACAAAAACTCGATATTTTTTAAAACCTGTAGAAAGAGGAGAATATATTTTTGGGAAATTAAATATTTATGCTTCCACAAAATTAAGATTGGCAAAAAGAAGATTTTCTTTTCAAGATCAGCAAAAAGTAAAAGTTTACCCTTCTTTTATTCAAATGCGGAAATATGATTTTTTAGCAATAGACAATCGAATTTCGCAAATTGGTTTAAAGAAAATCCGCAGAATTGGACATACAATGGAGTTTGAGCAAATCAAAGAATATGTCAGCGGAGATGATATCAGAACCATCAATTGGAAAGCAACAGCAAAACGAGGTGATTTAATGGTAAATCAATTTCAGGATGAAAAATCACAACCTGTTTATTCTATTATCAACACCGGAAGGGTGATGAAAATGCCTTTTGAAAATCTAAAGCTTTTAGATTATGCTATCAATAGTGCTTTGGCTTTTTCAAATATAGCTTTAAAGAAAAATGATAAAGTTGGAATGTTGACCTATGCTAATAAAGTAGAAAATTTTTTACCGGCAAAAAATAGAAAAACTCATCTGAATTTAATATTAGAAACTTTATATAATATTGACACACGATTTTTAGACAGTGATTTGGGACTTTTATATGCTCATTTGAGAAAAAAAATAACTCGTCGAAGTTTAATTTTTTTATACACAAATTTTGAACATATAAATTCTTTAAATCGGCAACTTCCTTATTTAAAAGCTATTGCAAAGAAACATTTGTTGGTAGTAGTGTTTTTTAAAAACACGGAATTAGAAAAACTAATTCGAAAAGAAGCAGAAGGAATTTCAGAAATTTATGATCAAACAATTGCTCGAGAGTTTGAAAATGATAAGCATGAAATACAATTAAAACTGCATAAAAATGGGATACAAGCAATTTTAACTACTCCGCAAAATTTGACGATAAACACGATAAATAAATATCTGGAATTAAAATCTCGCGGATTATTATAAAAAAAATGAATTAAAAGTTTTTTAATTAAACTCATTTGTTATATTTGCAAACGATTTTGAAAAACACTCGGTCGCGTAGCTCAGCTGGATAGAGCAACTGCCTTCTAAGCAGTAGGTCCCAGGTTCGAATCCTGGCGCGATCACTTCCAAAAACCCTGCATTTACGCAGGGTTTTGTTTTTTAAGTTATTTCCTTATTAAGATATAATATTTCTGAATTGATTTTGTACGAATTTCAACAGAAAAATAAATACTGTAGAAAGTTGAATTTAGGAATAATCTTTATTTAATTATTTCAACTTTTGAAATTCACCTTGTTTTGCATTAAACTGATATTTGAAAATACGATTTATATGCTGAATTTTCTTGTTTGTCAAATCTGTAACACTATCTCCTTTTTTATGAGCGATTAAAATTCCGTTTTGTTGATCTGTTTTAAAGTTAATTTCATATCCAATGTCTTTTCCGATGGCATCTTCGTAAAAAGCAGAGTTTTCAAGTTCTAAAATTTTTCTTCCTTTATAAAAAAATAAAGATTCGCTTGTAGCGATTCCCATGGTATAAAAACCGGAATCTAATTGTATTAAATCTATTTGTGGAGTGATTTGTATAAGATTAATATTTTTTTCTCCATATCCCCAATTTCCAAATTCTCCAACAGTTTTATTTGCATAAAGCAATTCATATTGATTAGTTTTTGGATTTAGTTGATAACTGATTAATCCTAAAATTCTTCCGCAAGCATGACAATCATGTGTATTGTATTTTTCATTTACTACAGAAGTGTAAGTGGAAATTGTAATTCGCTCTTTATTTTTTCCGGAATAAAATATTTTATAGATTTTTGTTTGCACGAAATCATCAGGGTTTGCCCAGTTTTTTCTTAAATTGTTTTTGGCAGGAATCCATTCATATATTTTTTGATCATCATCAGAAAAATCAGCGTTATAAATTTCTTTGACTACTTTTTTTACATCAAAATTAGCTTTTGGAATATTTTCTTGTGCTTGTAAATCAAGATTTATCAATAATATTCCCAAAAATAAAAGAAAGAAGTTTTTATATAAATTGGCTGTTTTCATTTAGATAATTTAATGTTTAAGTTTCTGATATGAAAATTTTATTCTAAAAATACAGAAAATAAACGAGTGTTTTTTTTAAATATTCAAAACCATTTTTATACTGAAATTTCTTCCCATATTAAAAACTCCTTTTCTTCCCGTTTTTTGATTTTCAGGAGCATATTTTAAACGATTTAAATGATCTTGATACCCGATATTTGTTAAATTTTCTCCGCTGATATATAAGTTAATGAAATCTTTTTTATCAAAAGCTTTAATACTTGTTCCTATACCAAAACTCAATAAAGTATAAGCAGGAGTAGAGGTTTCTGTGTCATAAGCACTAAAAATTTTATCCTGTTTGAAGTAGTGATCTACAGCAAATTTTAAATAAGTATTAGAAAGATTTTTGTTGATATTCTTTAATTCAGTTTTTGCTTCTCCTCTGTATTTTGGTGCGGGAATGGAAGGAAGATATTTTTCTTCTTCAATTCGTTTGTTTTGAATTCCTTGTACAAAAGAAAAAGAATTGGCAATATGTAACCAATCTAAAGGATGTGGATGAAAATCCAGGTAAAATTCTCCTCCATATAAAGTAGCATTTCCGGAAGTGAATTCATAAGTAGAAATATTTTCTTCATTAATTGGATGATTTTCCAATCTTTGGATGAAAATATAATTTTCCATAAAATTAAGAAAAGGAGTGATTTCAAAAGTTACATGTTCTGTGTGAAGATAATAGCCTAAATCTATTTGATTGCTGTATTCTGATTTTAAATCAGGATTTCCAATTTCATATCTGAAAGTTCCTTCGTGAATTCCGTTAGAAGCCAATTCTGCGATATTTGGAGCACGATATCCGCGAGATAAATTTAACTTAAAAGTAGAAACTTCTGTAGGTCTGTATGAAATTCCTATGCTTCCCGAAAAACCATTAAAACTTTTTTTGATAGCACTGAATTTTTCTTCAGCATCTGGAAAATCAGAAGAAACAGGATTGTCTTCATATAAAAACAATTCTTTAGCATCTAAAAATCGATTATCAAATCTAATTCCTCCTGCAATGCTGAGGTTATCAAAACTTTTTTGAGTAAATATAAATCCGCCGATATCCCATAAATTATAATCAGGAATTAAAAATTCTTCTCCTTTATTTTGATTGTTTTGCTGCATTCCGCTGATGCCGATACTGGTTTCCCAATTGTTTATCTTTTCAAAATTATAGCGAAAATTATAAGTAAAAGTGTTTAACTGTAAATAAAGATCAGGAGTTTGTGGAGAAGTAGGGTCTTCAAATTCTTTTCTACGATTGTTTTGAAAACCCAAATCAGCTTTAATATTTCCATGATTTAGTTTAAAATAAGAATTGGAAGCAAGACTGAAATGATTGATTTTTTGATGCGGAAAATTAATGCTGTATCCATAATCTTTTTTTGAAGCAGGAATTTCATTTCCTTCTTTGTCTTCATAAGTAAATCTGCCTAAATCATCTCTTTCGCCTTCAACAATTCCTAAATTGGTGTTGAAAGAATTAAGTGTGAAGTGCGTGTGTCCCCAAGATTTATTTAAACCTAAAAATAGTTTTCCGTTTAATTCTTTAAAACCAGAGTTGAAGACTTTTCCATCATATTTATTATGGTAATCAGCAGCATATTTATTGCTGATTTGTGCCAACCATTGAAAATCATTTTTTGTTCCGGAATTTATTAAAGACGAACCTATGAGTTTATGGTTGGTTTGATAATTGGAAATCAATTGGGTTTTTATTTTTCCTTCCGGTAAAGCTCTGGGGGGTAAGAAATTTAAAACTCCTGCAATACCATCAGAACCATAAGCCAAACTTCCGGGACCTTTAATAATTTCAACTTTATCTACTGTATATTCATCGATTTCAATTCCGTGTTCGTCTCCCCATTGCTGACCTTCTTGTCTAATTCCATTGTTTAAAGTCAATACTCGATTAAATCCTAAACCTCTGACCATAGGTTTTGAAATAGAAGGACCGGTGCTGAGTTGACTAATTCCCGGAATAGTTTTTAAACCTTCTATTAAATTGGAAGAAGAACTTTGTTTTAAAAAATCATTATCAACAGATTTGATGATAATCGGACTTTGTTTTCGTTGAGTAGAACGAGTAACTCCTGTAATCACAACTTCGCTTAACTCTGTGACAGAAGATTTCAAATGAAAATTTAATGTTTTATCTTCAGTAAGATGAATTTCTTGCGTGATAGTTTTATATCCGAAAGCACTGATTTCGATGAGGTAATTTCCTGGTTTTATAGATGGAAATTCATAATTTCCCTCAATATCGGTAAAAGTATTTTTTTTGAGCTCTTCTATATAAACAGAAGCGCCTGCTAAAGGAAAGTTTGTTTCGTTTTCTTGTATTTTTCCGGAAATTTTATGCTGTGCATAAGTTAAGCTGAACATCATTAAAAGGATGCTCAAACTCATGATTTTTTTAGAATTCATTATTTGATTTTTATTGAAATAAAGGAAGTACAGTTTGTAAGAAAACTGTTTTAAAGGGTTGAAAAATCAAATGTTTTTTGGGGGATCTCGATTGGAGGTGTTTTCAAGAAAAAGAACTGTAAAACCTTCATTGTAAATAGGGGTTTTAAGCGTGTTTTTTTCGTTGATTAAAAGATAATCATGTTTGTTGAGTTGATGAAAAGAAACCGTGTGTTGATCACAAAAAAAGCAATGTATTTTTGCAGTGGAAAAATGATAATCTTGTTGTAGTTGATCACTTTTCTCTAAGTCAAAATGATTTTGATCAATAAAAACAGAAGGTTTAGAAAAACTTACTTTATGATGGTGAAATAAAACAAAAGAGCTGTTTACAAAAATGTATAACAGCAAAAAAAGAAAACTTAATAAAGTAGAATATTTCTTTTTTAAAACTCTCATTTCAACAACTAAAGCATCAAAATTACAATATATAATATTAAATGCTTTTGTTTTGTAATCTTTTTTATCAAAGCTGTTAATCCTTGTGATTAGGTAATTATAATTTTTTAAATTGTATTTCTAATTTAAAAGTAAAAAATCATGACAGAAATAAAAAGAGAAGGAGACAATCAAAAAGGAGAATTTGTCATTTATGAAAATGATAAAAGAGCGGGAAGAATGACCTATGAAAAAGAACAAGAAAATCAAATTATTGTAGAACACACAAATGTAGAAGAAGAATTTGGCGGTAGGGGATTGGCCGGAAAATTAATGGATAAAATGGTGGAATATGCCAGAGAAAATAATTTAAAAATTAATCCTTCTTGTTCTTATGTTCAACATAAGTTTAAAAAAGATGAAGCAATCAGAGATGTTTTAGCAGAAGGAAGTTTGGAGATTTAAACTTATCATATACTATTCATGAAAAAATCCCATCTCAAATTGAAATGGGATTTTTTGTATATTAATTAGGAGTGAAATATTATTTCACCAAATCTAATTCATCGATGATGTTTTTTGCTCCTGCAAATTTATCAACAATAAACATTACGTAACGGATATCTACAGAAATTGTTCTTTGTAATTCCGGGTCAAAAATAACATCTCCTGCCATAGCTTCAATATTTCCGTCAAAAGCAATTCCGATTAATTCTCCATTTCCATTCAATACAGGAGAACCTGAATTTCCTCCGGTAATATCGTGATCTGTTAAGAAATTCACCCAAAGCTCCCCGTTTTTATCTGCATATTGACCATAATCTTTAGCTTCATACAAATCGATTAGTTTTTGAGGATTTTCAAACTCATCATCTCCTTCTTTATGTTTTGCAATAGTTCCTTTTAGGGTAGTATAATAGTTGAATTCTGCATCATTTGTTTTATTTCCTAAAGGAAGTGGTCTTACTGTTCCATAAGTTAAACGTAAAGTGCTGTTTGCATCAGGATATTCAATAGGACTTAATTTAGATTCTCTTAGGCCTTTTACCAATAAACGGAAAGACTGATTAAAAGAATCTTTTAATTCTTTTTGCTCCGGAGTTTCTTGACGATAACGTGCTAATAAACTGCTGGAAAGTTCAAATAAATTATCTTCGTTTACTAAAGAAATATCTGGATTATCTAAGAAATCTTCTAATTTTTCTTGATCGGTAAAAATACTTTCTTTAAAAGCTTTTTCAACATAAGCTGAAAAGTCTCCGTTGTTTTGTTTACCTAAATCTTTTACCACATCGGCAACCCCTGCTTTTTGCGCTTTATCATAATATAAATTCAGTTGAGCAGCTAAAGCTTCTTCTTCTAAAGGTAAGTGCATTCCTTCAAAAATAGAATTGATCAATTCTTCAAGCTGAGGACGCATTTCTTTTCTTTTTGCTTCATTTTCTTTTGCGTAATTCTGAAAAGCCATTCCAATTCTATAGGGAGCTACTGCATATTCTGCAGAACGTAACATGCTGATTAAATAATTGTCATGTCTTGCATCTTCATTGGTTTCTTCATAATAATGGTTGATGTTTTTAATCACATCACCATATTCTGCTTTTCTTTTTTTCTTGTTTGCCCATTTGTCAAACTTTTTTTCTGTTGCTCTTTTGGTGTCAACAGTTTTATGCTGTTTTAAAGCTTCAATCATCCCGCCACGATTTTTCCAGTAGTTTGCGATTCCGGCGTATTTTGAAGCATAATCTAATTTAACTTTTTGGTCTTTGTCCATATATTTTTTCAGAACATCCATTCCAACTTTTGAGCCTTCAACCCAAGCAGGATAAGCATATTCCACATTTTGGTGCACTCCGCTTGCCGGCATCCAACGATTGGTTCTTCCAGGATATCCTAAAATCATAGAAAAATCATCTTCTTCATAACCTTTTAAACTCACCGGTAAATGGTGTTTAGGTTTCATCGGGATGTTATCTTCAGAATATTCTGCAGGATTTCCATCTTTATCAGTGTAAACTCTAAACATAGAGAAATCTCCGGTGTGTCTTGGCCACTCCCAGTTATCTGTGTCTCCCCCAAATTTTCCGATGAGGTTAGGAGGGGTTCCCACTAAACGAACATCAGGGAAATCTTCATAAACAAAATAATAGAATTCATTTCCTTCAAAAAACGAACGAACAGAAACAGTATATCTTCCGTCTTCGTTGTTTTCTTTTTCGATTTTAGCAATTTCTTTGTTGATGGCAGCTTCTCTTTCGTCTTCGCTCATTTCTTCATTTACCTGAGCTAAAATACGATCAGAAACATCATCCATTCTTACAAAAAATCGAACAGAAAGATCTTTAGGTTTTAATTCATCGGCGTGTTCTCCGGCCCAATAACCATCGGTTAAATAATCATGTTCAGGTGTAGAAAGTCCGGCTATTGCACCATATCCACAATGGTGATTGGTAAGCACCAAACCTTTTGAAGAGATGATTTCAGCAGTACAACCTCCACCAAATTGAACAATAGCATCTTTTAAGCTGGAGTTGTTGATGCTGTAAATATCTTCTGCAGAAAGCTGTAAACCTTTTTTCTGCATATCATCAATGTTTTTTCCAATAAACATCAAAAACCACATTCCTTCATCAGCATGTGCCTTTTGAATAGGGGAGAAAACAAATAAAAATCCCACTAAAACAATAAGTAATTTTCTCATAGAACTATGTAATAAAATATTTTAAACAGCACAAAAATAACGGAAATTTTTGAAGCACCTAATAATTGTGGCATAAGATTTGGAAGCTTATTCACGGCTTTTTAAAGACTTCCGACCTTTTCGCTTTCACTTTTTCTGAAGTTAAAAAGCTTTTCAACTTTTATTATTTTTACAAATACTGTTTTTATAAACCTCTTTTTTGAGTGGATTATAAAAAATAGATTTCAACTATTATAAAATTATACTATATGACATTATATCAACTTTTTAAAAATTTAAAACCTCATATTAAACCCTATAAATGGATTATTGGCATAGCTTTATTTTTGACTTTAATCGGTTCTTTTACCGCGCAGATTAATGCTGTTGTTTTAAGATATACGGTAGATGAAATCAACGCTTTGGTAGAAGGAGGTAAAACTTTAAGCGATGGGGTTAATATCTTATTATTGATTTCTGCCGTTTTATTAGGAAAAGAAATTCTAAATGTTTTTATCAAATTCGGACAACAGCTTTATGGACAGAAATTGCGAATTTATGTTTCTCGAGATTTAGCAGATTTGGCCATAAAGAAAATCCTTTCCTATCGGATGGCATTTTTTGCGGAAGAAGAAAATGTTTCCGGAAAATTACAAACTCGAATTGATAGAGGTATTTCAAGCTTAACAAGATTAGTACAAAACTTTTTCATCAATATTTTACCGCTTTTTGCCAGCTCTTTGATTGCTTTAATCTTAATGTTTAATGCTAATTTTTGGGTGGGATTAGTCGGTTTGGCCATTGTTCCTATCTATATTTATATCATCATTAAACAAGCTAAAACTTTAAGCGGGTGGAGAAGAAAAATGAGAAGTTTTTTCGAAATTAAAAATCAAGGAATTGTCAGTATTATTCAATCTATTAATGTGATAAAATCTTTTAATAGAGAAAAAATTGAATTTGATAAACAAAGTAAAATTCAATATATATGACTGAAAATCAAATGCAAACCCAAAAAACGAGTTATATTTTTAATGGTGTAAAAACTTTTGTTGAACAAATAGGAGTGGTGATTATTATTATCCTTACCGCATATTTGGTGTTGGACGGGCAAATGAGTATTGGGATGATTATGTTCCACATCATGCTTTTTGGAAATGTGACAGCTCCAATTGGACAATTACATCGAATTTTTGATGATATGAATGATGCTTTGATTTATTCTGAAAGCTTTTTTGAAATTTTAAATGCAGAGGAAGAAAAAGAAGAAACCGGAGATTATATTCCACAAAAAATTCAAGGGAAATTTGAATTAAAAAATGTAGATTTTAAATATCCCAACGGAACAGAGGCTTTAGCTAAAATCAATATGGAAATTCTTCCCAATAAAATAACAGCTTTTGTAGGATTAAGCGGAGCAGGAAAAAGTACAATTCTCAATTTATTAGATAAATTCTATAAACCCACAAATGGAGAAATCCTGTTGGATGGAATTCCTTTAGAGAAATATGACACCCAGTTTTTGAGAGAAAACATTGGATTGGTTTTGCAGAAAAACCATATTTTTAGTGGAAGTATAGAAGAAAATATCCGCTATGGAAAACCTGATGCCACGCAAGAAGAAATCTATCAAGCAGCAAAACAAGCTTATATTTATGATCAGGTGATGGAATTGCCCAATAAATTTGAAACCAATGCTTTGGATTTATCCGGAGGGCAGCAACAAAGAATTGCAATAGCTCGTGTTTTTCTAAAAAATCCGCCAGTGATATTTTTAGATGAACCCACCGCCAGTTTAGATGCCATTGCTACAGAACAGATAAAAAACAGTTTAGATGAAATCAAGAAAAATCGAACAGTAATCATAGTTTCGCATAGTATTTCTCAAATTATTGATGCAGATAGGATTTATTCTATGGAATCCGGAGTAGTAAAAGAAGCAGGAACTCACCAAGAAATTTATGAATTAGATGGAGTTTACACAGATATATTTGATGCGATGGCAAGAAGTTTAAATATTGAAAAAATTTCTCAGACTTATCAATAAAATATTTTAGAAGACGAGGAGTTTATTTTTACTCCTCATCCTCCAGATGAATTCTATTTCCTTTAAAAGGCCTCATAATCAATCTGCTGGCCCTATCATAATTGATGTATCTATAAGACCAGCTTAAAAAAGTTCCCACTCTGTTTCTAAATCCAATTAAAAACCATAAATGAACAAACATCCATATAAACCAAGCAAAAAATCCGGAGAAATGCGTTTTCTTTAAATCTACAACAGCTTTATTTCTTCCGATGGTAGCCATGGTTCCTTTATCATAATATTCAAAAGGAATAGGATTTTTTTTCTCTAAAATTCTAAGTAGGTTTTTTGCCAAATGTTCTCCTTGCTGAATAGCGGGTTGTGCCACCATAGGATGTCCTTTAGGGTATTTCTTATCTTGCATTAAAGCGATATCGCCAATGGCAAAAATATTTTCATATCCATCAACTTGATTAAAAACATTGACCTGATATCTATTTGCACCTTTAACTATAGCTTTTTCATTTAATCCGGGAAGCGGCGCTCCGGTTACTCCGGCAGTCCAAATAAAAGTTTCTGTGTTAAAACTTAATCCCGATTTTGTTTTTACTGTTTTTCCATCATAAGATTCTACCATTTCTTCTAAATGCAATTTTACGCCCATAGTTTCTAAAGCTTTTTTTGCGTTTTTAGAAGATTTTTCACTCATTGCAGCAAGCACTCTGTTTTGTCCTTCAATCAGATGAATTTGAATTTCTTTAGGATCAATATCTATATAATCTCTCGGAATAATATTTTTTCTGATTTCTGCCAAAGCTCCGCATAACTCTACTCCTGTTGGACCCCCTCCTGCAATTACAAAATTCAATAAAGCATCGCGTTGTTTTCTATCGGTAGTAATTGTGGCTTCTTCAAAATTTTCTAAAATCAAACTTCTGATATTCAAAGCTTGCGGAACACTTTTCATCCGCATTGCATTATGCTCAATTTGTTTGTTACCAAAGAAATTAGTTTTTGTTCCTGTGGCAATCACCAAATAATCATAGTTTATTTCTCCGATATTTAAATACAAAGTTTGAGAAACAGGATCTATAGATTTTGCTTCTCCCATTCTGAAAAAAGCATTGTTGGTTTGTTTTTTTACCGTTTTTCGCAAAGGATAAGAAATAGCTCCGGCGTCTAATCCTGCACTGGAAACTTGATAAAGCAAAGGTTGAAAAGTGTGATAATTTCGTTTGTCTATCAAAACAATTTGAAATTTATCAGCTTTAACTAATTTTCTGATAAGTTTTAATCCGCCAAATCCACCTCCTACAATTACTACGCGAGGTAAATTGGAATGAGGTATATTTAGTGTTGACATATTTTTTTATACAAATTTAACGCTAAAAGCTTAAACTGTTATAGAAAAACAATTATTTAAATAGAATTTTAATTGAAAGTAATTCTAAATAAGCTTTTTGGATTAAAATACCCAAATCACAAGCGGAGAATTCTGTTTAAAGAAACAAAATAATGGTATCTTTGCAAGCTGAAAAACCGCAAATATAATTATGAAAATTTCATATACCTGGCTTAAAGATTTCATAGAAGTTGATTGGCCTGCAGAAAAAACAGGAAAATTATTAACAGATTTAGGACTGGAAATAGAAGGCATAGAAAACTTTGAATCCATCAAAGGAGGATTACAAGGAGTGGTTGTCGGAAGAGTGGTAACTTGCGAAAAACATGCCAATGCAGATCGTCTTAAAGTAACTACTGTAGATATTGGTGAAGAAAAACCTGTTCAAATTGTTTGTGGTGCTCCCAATATTGCAGCAGATCAATATGTTCCGGTGGCAACTATCGGAACTACCTTATATGATGAAGAACACGGTCCTTGGAAAATCAAAAAAGGAAAAATAAGAGGCGAAAAAAGCTTTGGAATGATTTGTTCTGAAAAAGAATTAGGCTTAGGAGAAGGAGAAGATGGAATTATGGTTCTTGAAAAAGAATACAAACCGGGTACTGAATTCTCTAAAATTGTTGAGGTGCTTTCTGATCAAGTTTTTGAAATCGGGTTAACACCAAATCGGTCTGATGCAATGAGTCATTATGGAGTTGCACGAGATCTTTATGCAGGATTATACAGACAAGGGGTAAATAAACCTTTAAGCTTGCCTTCTGTTAGCAAATTTAGAGTTGATGACCACACCAGACATATTCCTATTGTTGTTGAAGATTCTGAGAAAGCTCCCAGATATTGCGGTGTTACACTCACAAATGTACGTGTAGAAGAATCTCCAGTGTGGTTAAAAAACAGGTTAGAAGCCATTGGATTAATTCCAAAAAATAATGTTGTTGATGCCACGAATTATGTGATGCATGCTTTAGGACAACCTTTTCACGCTTTTGATGCCGATAAAATCAGCGGACAAAAAATCATGGTGAAAACTGTGGAAGAGGGAACCAAATTTGAAGCGTTAGACGATAAAATATATGAACTCAACGCAGAAGATTTGATGATTTGCGATGAGAAAAAACCACTGTGTATTGCAGGAGTATATGGAGGAAAATCTTCCGGAGTAACAGAAACCACTACTAATATTTTTCTGGAAAGCGCTTATTTTGATCCGGTGAGTATTAGAAAAACAGCTAAAAGACACGGTTTAAGCACCGATGCTTCTTTCCGTTTTGAAAGAGGAATAGATCCGAATTTAGTTGATTTTGCTTTAAAACGTTTAGTTTTACTTATTCAAGAATTAGGCGGAGGAAATGTATCCAGTGATATCAATGATTTTTATCCTAAAAAAATACAGGATTTCCCGGTGTTTTTAAGGTATAATCAAATCTTTCAAATCGTGGGACAAGAAATTGAACTCAACGAATTGAAATCTATTTTGGCTTCTTTAAAAATCAGAGTAAAAAATGTTACAGAAAGTGGAATGGGATTAGAGATTCCGGCTTTTAGAACAGATGTAAAAAGAGAAGTTGATGTTATTGAAGAAATTTTAAGAGTTTATGGATATAACAAAATAGAAGTTCCGAAGAAATTTAATGCTACCATTGCGCATAACAACAAATTTGATGATCATAACTTACAGAATTTAGTAGGAAACCAATTAACCGGACAAGGATTTTATGAAATCATGAATAATTCTTTGTTGAAATCCGGACAGGTTTTTTCTGAAAAATTATCTTCTGAAGAAAATGTAGAATTATTAAATCCGTTGAGTAAAGATCTTGAAGTAATGCGTCAATCTTTATTGGTGGGAGGTTTAGAAAGTTTAGCTTTCAATATCAATCGTAAAAATCAAGATTTAAGATTTTATGAATTTGGAAAAACTTATCACAAAAAAGGAAATAAATATCAAGAAAGAAAACATTTGTGTTTGTTTATCACCGGTAAGCAACAAAGAGAAAACTGGAATTCTATAGAACACAATGCAGGGTTTTTCTATACCAAAGGAGTGATAAATGCTCTTTTTGAGCGACTTGGTTTAGAAATAAATTATACTTCATATCAAAATGATTTGTATTCTGAAGCTTTAGAAATTTTAAAAAACCACCGAAGTGTTGGACATTTTGGTGTTTTGAAAAGTAACATCAGAAAAAAATATGATGTAGAACAAGAAGTTTTATTTGTTGATTTAAATTGGGATTTAATTTTGGAAATCATTGCTAAACGTCCAAAAATGAAATTAAAACCCATTAATAAATATCCAACTATAAGACGTGATTTTGCCTTATTGCTCGATAAAGAAATCAATTTTGCTCAAATAGAAAAAATGGCTTTTGAAACAGAAAATAAAATCCTTGAAAAAGTGGGATTGTTCGATGTTTATGAAGGAAAAAGCCTACCGGAAAATAAGAAAAGCTATGCGGTAAGTTTTGTTTTTCACGATGAAAATAAAACCTTGACAGATAAAAGAGTAGATAAAATCATGAAAAAATTAAGAGGAAGATTTGAAAAAGAATTAAAAGCTGAATTGAGATAATTAATTGTAGAAGTTGTTTCAATGAAAAAAGCGTTTGCAAATAAAATTGTAAACGCTTTTTTTATGTTGTTTAAAAAATAAATTTAGAAATCAGCAGGAATCAAAGCTTGATCGAGGTTATAAATAACACCATCAGGTTTTACAGTTGCTTCTTCTAAAGTTATTTTATCTGCTTTTGGAGTTAAGAAAATCACTTGATTTCCATCTAAATAAACACCTGAGTAAAAGTTGTTGATAGCTTTTATAGGCATTTTTCCTCCTTTTGAATTCATTTCAGCAGCAAGTTCTTCTAAACTCCATTTTCCTTTATAAATATGATTAGAAAGCACCGTGTTTAAATCGTCTGCATCATTCATGATTTCTGAAGGAATATTCTTCATTGCTTCATTGTTTAAAGCAAAAAAAGTATAATCAGCATCATTTTCTAAAGAGGCTAAAATTCCGGTTTCTTGAAGTTTTTCAGTAAATAAACTATATTCTTCAGCGTTTACAATTTCATCTACAATAGCTTGGCTTTGTGCAAAAGAATTGAAACCGATAAATAAAACAATTAAAAGTGAAATTTTTGTGAATAGTTTTTTGTTTAGCATAAGATAAATTTTAAAAGTTGGCTGAATTTACTCTTTTGAACAGAATAATAAAGTCAAATTAAGGATA
>JAJYSY010000006.1 GCA_021793375.1 Bacteroidota bacterium
GCACCCAATCCTCCGGATGAAGAACTAACTTTTTTGATGGAAGAAATGATTGAGCAGCAACAAGGAGATTTGTTTATTCTTTTACACAGTTATGGTTCGCACTTTAATTATATGGACAGATATCCTGAAGAGTTTAAAAAATTTCAACCTGATAAGGTAACCAATGTCAGCAAAAAGCAAAAACAAGAAATGGTCAATGCTTATGACAACAGCATTTTATACACTGATCATTTTCTGGCAAAAACTATTAAAATCTTAAAACAAACAGAAGCTTCCAGTTTTTTATTTTTCTCCTCAGATCACGGAGAAGATATTTTTGATGATAAAAGAGGTAAGTTTTTACACGCTTCTCCTACACCTACTTATTATCAACTTCGCATTGCTGCTCTGAGCTGGTTTTCTGAAAAATATCAAGCTGAACATCCTGAAAAAATTCAATCTGCTTTAAAAAATAAAGATAAACCAACTTCAACCAATATGGTTTTTCACACTTTATTGGATGCTGCTAATATTTCAACACCTTATTTTAAAAAAGAACTTTCATTAATCAATGAAGATTTTAAAATCGACAAACGAC
Organism: Bacteroidota bacterium; assembly: GCA_021793375.1. Taxonomy (GTDB): domain Bacteria; phylum Bacteroidota; class Bacteroidia; order Flavobacteriales; family Flavobacteriaceae; genus JAJYSO01. Next base: position 578 of record JAJYSY010000006.1, read on the forward strand.
TTTTTCTAACAGATCACGAAGAAGCTATTCCTTATTTACAATTGAATTTGAGAAAAGTAGATCTTCAAATGTTAGATCAAAATAATATTCAACCTTAATTATGTATAAATATTTAATTTTCATAACACTTCTGTTTTACCAAACTTTTTATGCACAAGAAAAAGTAGAATTACTTCCTTACGGAGATATGGATAAATGGATGGTAAGAGAAATCAAAGAATCTTTTGTTATCGGCGGAAAAACACAACTTTTATATGCTATTACCGATGAAAAAGATACTTTAAAAAACAATAAACCTTATAAAAATAAACTTTCTCCTTGGGCTTCTTCTTCTGTTTATGCAGATGTAAACACCATTAAAAAAGGAAGTGTAAGCGTTTTTCCTGAAAAACGAGACGGAAACGGATATGCTGCTCGTTTAGAAACCAAAGTGGAGCGCGTAAAAGTTTTAGGTCTTATCAATATTAACGTATTAGCAAGTGGAACTATTTTTTTGGGTGAAACTGTTGAACCCATAAGAGATACTAAAAATCCACAGTCTAAATTAATTACCGGAATTCCTTTTACCCAAAAACCTGATTTTTTACAATTTGATTATAAAGTACACACCGGCGGTCCTAAACGCCGCATCAACGGATTGAAAAAAAATGGAGAAGCTATTGGAGAAAACGACAAAGCTGAAATACATCTTATTTTACAAAAAAGATGGGAAGATGAAAACGGAAATGTTTTTGCCAAAAGAATTGCCACCGGTTGGCAAAGATTTGAGAAATCTGTAAAATCTTGGCAAAATAATCATCGTGTAGAAATTAATTACGGAAATATTTCTAAAGAAGATTTCTACCGAGATTATATGCGTTTAAGACAAAAAGATGATGAAGTTTTTTATACTAAAAACAGCAAAGGAAAAATGGTTCCGATTCAAGAAGTCTCTTGGGGAAATCCAAATGAAGAAGTCACCCATTTAATTCTACAATTTTCTTCCAGTAATGGCGGAGCTTATATCGGAAATCCAAAAAGTAAATTATGGATAGACAATGTAAAACTTGTTTATAAAGAATAAGATAATCCAAAAAAGGGTTTGACTTAAAAAATCAAACCCTTAATCTTAACTTACACAGTTAGTGAGATACTCCCTATGATTTTGCGGTTTTAATAGCTTCTGTTATTTTTTGTTCTAACTCTTCCATTAAATCCGGATTATCTTTTAATACGTTAATCACCGTATCTCTGCCTTGCCCCAATCTGGTATCTTCATAACTATACCAAGATCCGGCTTTTTTAACGATTTCATAATCTACTCCAATATCGATGATTTCTCCTACTTTAGAAACTCCTTCTCCATACATAATATCAAATTCTGCCATTCTAAACGGAGGAGCAACTTTGTTTTTGACTACTTTTACTCGGGTTTTATTTCCTTTCACCTCGCTGCTACTGTCTTTAATTTGAGTAGATCTTCTGATATCTAAACGCACAGAAGCATAAAACTTTAAAGCATTTCCTCCTGTGGTGGTTTCCGGATTTCCGAACATCACCCCAATTTTTTCACGCAATTGGTTGATGAAAATCACCGTACAATTTGTTTTACTGATTGTAGAAGTGAGTTTACGCAAAGCTTGTGACATTAAACGCGCATGCAATCCCATTTTGGAATCTCCCATTTCTCCTTCAATTTCACTCTTTGGCGTTAAAGCTGCCACGGAGTCAATCACAATAATATCTATGGCTCCGGAGCGAATTAAATTATCTGCAATTTCTAAAGCTTGCTCTCCATTATCGGGTTGAGAAATAATTAAAGATTCTAAATCAATTCCTAAATTTTCTGCATAGAAGCGGTCAAAAGCATGCTCTGCATCAATAAAAGCTGCAATTCCACCCTGTTTTTGTGCTTCTGCAATGGCATGTAAAGCTAAAGTCGTTTTTCCTGAAGATTCCGGCCCATAAATTTCAACAACTCTACCTCTTGGATATCCACCTACTCCCAAAGCAAGATCTAATCCTAAAGATCCTGAAGGAATCGCATCAACATCTTGCACAGCTTGGTCACTCATTCTCATTACGGTACCTTTTCCGTAAGTTTTATCAAGCTTATCTAAAGTTACTTTTAAAGCTTTTAACTTTGCAGCTTGTTCTTTACTAACTTCTTTATCTTTTGCTTTACTCATTCTACTTTTTTTATCTTTATTATTGAATTGCTAAAATACTATTTATTTTTTATTCAAGCTTGTTTTTAAAGTGCGAAACCCTTAGTTTTTTTGAGTAAAAGATTTTTATAAAATACTTAATCCTATGATTCACAACTTTTAAAACCTTTTTTGTTTCAACAAAAACATTGAAAAAATTCAAATTATGTGCAGTATTAAATTTTATGTAATTTTGCACTCAATTTTTCCTTATGAAAAACAACAAAAAAATTGCGGTTATAGGTGGAGGAAGTTGGGCCACGGCAATTGTCAAAATATTGACAGAATCTTTAGACCAAGTTTTTTGGTATATGAGAAACAAAAAAGCCATTCAACATCTTCAAAAAGAAGGCAATAACCCCAACTACCTGAGTGCAGTAAAATTTAATCAGAAAAAATTATCTTTAACCGACGATATCAATCAAGCAGTAGCACAAGCAGATTATCTGATTTTTGTGGTTCCCTCTGCCTTTTTATATGATGAATTGCAAAAACTAAATATCTCTTTAGAAAATAAAGTGATTTATAGCGCTATAAAAGGAATTGTGCCGGAAACAGGGTTGATTGTCGGAGAATATTTTCATAAATATCATCAAATTCCTTATCAAAATATCGGAGTTATTTCTGGACCTTGCCATGCAGAAGAAGTTGCTTTAGGCAAACTTTCTTATCTCACCATTGCTTGTAAGGATAAAAATAAGGCACAATTATTAGCAGATATTTTCAACAATCATTATATCAACTGCATCGTAAGTCAAGATATTATGGGAACAGAATATGCTGCTATGCTGAAAAACATTTATGCTATTGCTGCCGGAATTTATCACGCTTTGGGATATGGAGATAATTTTCAAAGTGTATTGATGAGTAATGCCATTCGAGAAACAGAAAGATTTATCAAAAACATTGATCAAACTGAAAGAAACATCAATGATTCTGCTTATTTAGGAGATTTATTGGTAACCGGATATTCCTCTTTCAGCAGAAACAGAATGTTGGGAAATATGATTGGAAAAGGATACACCGTTCAAAATGCACAGCTGGAAATGAGCATGATTGCAGAAGGCTATTACGCCGCAAGATGTGCATATCATCTCAATTACAACCAACCTCAACCTGTTGCTATTCCTATAATAGAAGCTGTTTATAAAGTTTTATATCATCAAGAAAACCCTTCGGAAATCATGCTTAATCTCACCAAAAGATTAAACTGATTTAAAAGGAAATTTTATCTATTTAAATAAAATACTACAGTGAAAAATTCAACTTTTTTAGGCGGGATTTTAGTCGCCATTGGTGCTGCTTGTTATGGAATGCTGACCACTTTTGTGAAACTGGCAGAAAATCATGGTTTCAATATGTATGAAATCACCCTAACAGAATATATTATTGGGGTGCCGGCTTTATTTCTTGTAGATTATTTTATGAGAAAAAGAAATCCACAGAAAAAACACCCCAAACCCACTGCAAAAAACATCAGAAATCTAATGTTGGCAGGAGGAACTATGGGAATCACCACTTTTGTATATTATCTTTCTGTTCAATATATTTCTGTTTCCATAGCTATTGTGCTGCTGATGCAAAGCGTGTGGATTGGCGTGCTTTTAGATGCAATTTTCAACAAAACAAAACCCGATTTTTTAAAACTGATTGCAGTAATCATCGTTTTAGGAGGAACCGTATTGGCAACAAATCTGTTTTTCTCTGAAATTATTTTAGATTGGAGAGGAATTGCCTTAGGTTTTTTAGCCGCAATTTCTTACAGTATTACTATTCTTGCCACCAACAAAGTAGGCTTGGAGCTTTCTACCGCAACACGAAGTAAATATATGGCTTTGGGTGCTTTAGTGTTGGTTTCTTTTATTACGATTCCTTTAATAATTGATAATTTCCACGTAGAAATCCTTTATACTTGGGGAATATTTTTCGGTGTTTTTGGTGCTTTACTCCCTCCGTTATTGTTAAACTATGGAATGCCAAAAGTCAACTTAGGCGTTGGAGCAATTATCACTTCTATGGAATTACCTGTTGCCGTTGCTTTGGCTTATTTCCTCTTAAATGAAGAGGTAAATATTTATCAGGTTTTAGGAATTATTTTAATTCTAATTGCGGTGGTAACTATGAATATAAGAGAAATTAGAAGTTAATTCTAAAAATAAGTTTAAACTCCTATTTGAATTTCAGTTTTTCTTCTATATTTATCGTTCAAACAAAACCAATTAAAAATTAAAAATGAAAAAATTAAAATTTTTAGCATTAGTTTGCTTTTTAGCTGTCTTCACAGCTTGCAGTAGTGATGACGACAACAACAATGATAATGATGGACCAGCTGGCATGAATTCTTTTACATATAATGGAAAAACCTATCAATTGTCCTCCGGAATCATAGAAAAAGAAGATGAAGGAGACTATAGTGATGATGGTTCTACAGAATTTTATCTTTCGCTTACCACTTCTGAATTAAGCGAAGATGAAGATGGTGAATTATATACTTCTGATGATGAATTTTCTATTATTAGCTTTAATCTTTTCTCTAAAGAAACAGGAGATATTGAACCGGGAGTTTATCATTTTAATGATGATTATAATATAGAATTTACTTTTGATGATGGAATTGCTTTGCTCGATGTGGAAGTAGATTGGGATGAAGTTGATCCCGGCATAATAGATTTAGATGATCCAAATGTTTCTTGGGGAGCAATTTTAGGCATAGATTCAGGAGAAATTGAAGTGCACGAATCTGGAAGCACTTATGATATTGATTTTGAATTCACGATGATTAATAATAAAAAAATCAAAGGAAATTATACGGGTTCTTTAGAGTTTTATGACGACAATAACACTGGAAAACCTGCTAAAACCAACAGTTTATTAAAAAACTTTCAAAAGGTTTTTAACTAAAGCTTTTTTTAAGAAAAAATTAAAAAACCGGCTTTTTAGTCGGTTTTTTTAATTTTATGTATTTGCTGAGGATTAAAAACTTCAATTCCTGAATTTGCATTTTTTAATTTCATCAACATTACTTTTGCTAAATCTTTTACAGAAAGAGGTTTTAAGTTTTTTAAGATTCCTAACTTATTTAAAAAACTAATCAAAGAAACCCCTAAACGCTCCCCTGTTCTATCTGAATTTGGACGAATTAAAGAAGGAGGTCTAAAAATTTGTAAGTTTTCAAAATGTAAAGCTTTTATTTTTTCTTCTATTTCTCCTTTCATTCGTTGATAAAATATTTTTGCTTTAGGATTTGCTCCAAAACTTGAAATTAAGGAAAAAGTGACAATTCCGTTTTCTTTTGCCAAACGTGCAAATTCCACTTGATAATCCACCTCGATTTTCCATTGATTTTCTTTGCTCCCGGCTGCTTTTAAAGTTGTTCCTAAACAAGAAATAGCTTTATCTGCTTGAAATTCTGCGGTATAATCTTTCAAGTTTTCAAAATCAACAATGATTTCTTTTAGTTTTTCTTGATTTCCAAAATACTTCCGACGATTCAGCAAAATAATTTTTGAGACTTCTTTGTCTGCCAATAATTCTTTAACCAAACATTTTCCGGTGGCTCCGGTTGAACCTATTAAGATTACTCTCATCTTTTTTTAATAAAGATAAACAATTTAATTCAGGTTAAAATATCATAAAAAACACTGCACTTATAAAATAAGCTTATTTCTTTCTGTTATATTTGATTACCCACTTTGATGGGAAAAGCTTAATTTTGTAATTATGGAAAAAGAAACAAACAGACAGAAGAAAGTTGGTAAACTCATACAACACGATCTTGCAGAAATTATTCAACAAGAATTGAGAAAATTTGGCAAATCCGGGATAATTGTAAGTGTTTCCAAAGTAAGAGTAACTTCAGATTTCTCTTTGGCTAAAGCTTATTTAAGTATTTTCCCTAATGATAAGGCTGAAAGTGTGATGGAAGATTTACAAAAACATCGTTTACAATTAAAAAATAAAATTGCACAACGCGCTAAACATCAATTGCGAAAAATGCCGGATTTACTGTTGTATTTAGATGATAGTTTAGAATATATCAACAACATTGAACAAGCCATAAAAGGAAAAGAAGACCCTATTAAAAAACCTGATTTATTAGATAAGCGTAAAAAATTATAATTGAAATTTTCATTTTACATCGCTAAGCGTTATCTATTTTCAAAAAGTAAAAACAATGCCATAAATATCATCACCTTAATTGCCGGAATTGGTGTTTTTGCCGGTGCTTTGGCATTGTTTATTGTGTTATCAGGATTTGCCGGACTTAAAGAATTCAGCATTGAATATACCAATGACATAGATCCGGATTTAAAAATTATTCCTGCAAAAGGAAAATATTTTTCTTTAGATAGCAGTAAAGCAAAAAAACTTAGAGGACTTCAAGGCATAGAAAATTACACTAAAGTTATTGAAGAAAGAGTTTTGTTGACTTATGACAACAGAAGTATGCCTGCTTTTATCAAAGGAGTAGATTTTAATTATAACAATACTACAGCTACTGATAAATCTGTTGTTGCCGGAGAATGGTTTGCCCAAGGAGAACAACATATTGTGATGGGCATCGGAATTTCCCGAAAACTTTCTATGGGATTAAGCGGATATGGAGATATTTTAGAAATTCGTGTTCCCAAACCCGGAAAGGGAATTATCACCGATCCTTCAAAAGCTTTTAATACAATCAACACTGTTCCCGTTGGCGTTTACAGCATTAATGAAGATTTAAATGATCAATATATTTTTGCTCCACTTTCTTTAGCTGAAGAACTTTTAAACCTTGACAAAAATCAAATCTCCGGGATTGAATTAAAATTGGCAGAAAAAGCCAAAGAAAAAAATGTAAAAAAAGATTTACAAGAAATTTTTGGCGATGAAATTTTGATTAAAAACAGAATAGAACTCAATGATGAGCTTTATAAAATGCTCAACACAGAAAACTTGGCAGTTTATTTAATCTTTACTTTTGTTTTAATTATTGCTTTATTTAATGTAGGCGGCGCTATTGTAATGGCAATTTTAGACAAAAGAGAAAACATCAAAACCCTGTTTTATTTAGGTGCTGAAACCAAAAATATCAAACAGATTTTCCTGCTTCAAGGCGTTTTACTCACTTTTATAGGGGGAATTTTAGGATTAATCATCGGCGTTATTGTTGTTTTATTACAACAGAAATATGGTTTAGTGATGATTTCCCATGATTTACCTTATCCTATTTTATTAGAGTTTAAAAACCTCGTTATTGTGTTTATAACCATTATGGTTTTAGGAACTTTTGCTTCTTTAATAGGCGCAACAAGAGTTTCAAAAGCTTTAGAAATTTAATTTAATCCTCATCCAATTTCAACACCGCCATAAATGCTTCTTGTGGAATTTCTACATTTCCTACGGAACGCATTCGCTTTTTTCCTGCTTTTTGTTTTTCTAATAATTTTCTTTTTCTTGAAATATCTCCTCCATAACATTTTGCGGTTACGTCTTTACGCAAGGCTTTTACGGTTTCACGAGCAATAATTTTTGCACCGATTGCCGCCTGAATAGGAATATCAAACTGTTGTCTTGGAATCAGTTTTTGAAGTTTTTTACAGATTTTCTTTCCTACTTCATACGCATTATCTCTATGTAATAAAGCAGAAAGCGCATCTACCATTTTTCCGTTTAGAAGAATATCTACTTTTACCAAGTCTGATTTTCTCATTCCGATTGGCGTATAATCAAAAGAAGCATATCCTCTGGAAACTGTTTTCAAACGATCATAAAAATCAAAAACAATTTCTGCTAAAGGCATATTAAAAGTTAATTCTACTCGCTGGGTTGTCAAATAAGTTTGGTTGACGATTTCTCCTCTTTTAGAAATACACAATTCCATTATAGGACCGATGAAATCTGCTTTGGTAATTATGCTGGCTTCGATGTAAGGTTCTTCCACGCGTTCCATCAAAGAAGGATCCGGTAAATCTGAAGGATTATTCACCAAAATAGGATCATCTTCAGGAGTGGTTCTTTCAAAAGCATGATAAGAAACGTTGGGAACAGTAGTAATTACAGTCATATTAAATTCACGTTCCAAACGTTCTTGAATAATTTCAAGATGCAGCATTCCTAAGAATCCACAACGAAAACCAAATCCTAAAGCTGCTGAACTTTCCGGTATAAAAACCACGGAAGCATCATTGAGTTGCAATTTTTCCATCGCTCCGCGTAATTCTTCATAATCATCGGTATCTACAGGGTAAATCCCTGCAAAAACCATAGGTTTTACATCTTCAAAACCGCCGATAACTTCTGTTGTCGGATTTTCAGCATCTGTGATGGTATCTCCAACTTTTACTTCTCTGGCATCTTTAATTCCGGTGATTAAATACCCGACATCTCCTGTTTTTATTTCTTTTTTGGGTTCTTGTTTTAATCCTAAAGTTCCTACCTCATCAGCATAATAATCTTTATCTGTGTTGATAAATTTTATGTGCTGTCCTTTTTTAATACTTCCGTTATACACACGGAAATAAGTTTCTACTCCTCTGAAAGGATTATAAACCGAATCAAAAATCAAAGCTCTTAAAGATTCGTCCGGATTTCCTTCAGGAGCAGGGATTCTTTCAATAATTGCTTTTAAGATATCCTCAACTCCTTGTCCGGTTTTTGCACTTGCCAAAATGATTTCTTCATGTTCACAACCCAATAAATCCACTAAATCATCAGAAGCTTCTTCTACATTTGCACTGGGAAGATCTACTTTATTTAAAATCGGAATAATTTCCAAATCATTTTCTAAAGCCAAATATAAGTTTGAAATCGTTTGAGCTTGAATTCCTTGTACGGCATCAACAATCAACAAAGCCCCCTCACAAGCGGCTAAAGATCTGGAAACTTCATAAGAAAAATCTACGTGTCCCGGCGTGTCAATTAAGTTCAACACATAATCTTGCTCTTCAAATTTATAATCCATTTGAATAGCTTTACTTTTTATTGTAATTCCTCGCTCACGTTCTAAATCCATACTATCTAAAAGCTGATCTTGTTTTTCGCGATCTGTTACTGAACCTGTTGCATCCAACAAGCGATCGGCCAAGGTGCTTTTTCCATGATCAATATGAGCTATAATACAAAAGTTACGAAAATGTTTCATCTTACTTAATTTCAATATCCTGATTTGGCAAAAGCTACAAATATAAGCTTTTTATCATAGACTTAAAGATAAAGAATAAGTATGAATTTTTTAATTCAGAAAACTTTATTTTTTAAAGCACTCTATTTTTATTTTTGCGCAAATTCTAATTCTTCTTTTTTTGTACATTGATTTTCATTAACTTATCACACAAAATCATTATGGCTAAAAAATATAAAGTAGGCGATAAAGTAAGTTGGAATTCTGAAGCCGGAAAAGTTTCCGGAAAAATCATTAAAGTTCACACCAAAGATTTTCAATATAAAGGATATACGCACCACGCTTCAAAAAAAGATCCTCAATATGAAATTAAAAGCAGTAAAACAGATCATATTGCTGCGCATAAAGGTTCTGCATTGACTTTAATAAAATAAATCGTTTTTTACAAAATTGAATTGATGAGAATTATTATAGATAAAAAACTCATTTTAATTTAGAAAAGCTGTAATTTGATAATATTTACGACTTTTGCAAACTCAAGAGTTTTATTATGCATATTTATAATGTTACTATCAATATTGATGAAAGCGTTCACGACGAATGGGTTAAATGGATGAAAGAAGAACATATTCCTGATATGTTGGCCACCGGAAAATTTACTCAAGCTTTGATGAGCAGGGTTTTGGTTAAAGAAGCTATGGGCGGAATCACCTATTCTGTGCAATATCAAACCAAAGATCGAGAAACATTAAATCTTTATTATCAAGAAGATGCAGAAAGATTAAGAAAAGAATCTAAACGCTTTGAAGGAAAAGCTGTTTATTTTCGCACAGAAATGGAAATCATCCATCAACAATGAGAAAGAAAAAAAGATATCATCGTCAAAAAGGCCAGCGTTCCACCGATCCGGTGAGGGCAAAAAAATTCTTAGGTCAACATTTTTTAACCGATGAAAGTATTGCCCGCAGGATTGGAGAAAGCATCTCTCCTAAACAAACAAATAATTTACTGGAAATCGGTCCGGGAACAGGAGTTTTAACTAAACATCTTTTGCAAAATTCTTGGAATTTAAAAGTGATGGAATTAGACCGAGAATCTGTTGCTTATTTACACCGAGGTTTTAAAGAGGAAAACTTTCAAATTTCTGATAAGAATTTCACTATTATCGAAGCTGATTTTTTAAAGTTTAATTTAGCTGATATTTTTCCTGAAGAAGAATTTGCCATTATTGGGAATTTCCCTTACAATATTTCTTCTCAAATTCTTTTTAAAACCATAGAAAACAGAGATCGCATTCCGGTTTTCAGCGGCATGTTTCAAAAAGAAGTCGCCAAAAGAATTTGCGAAAAACCGGGAACCAAAACTTATGGAATTTTATCTGTTTTAACCCAAGCTTTTTATGAAGCTGAATATCTTTTTACGGTTCCGCCTTCTGTTTTTTCTCCTCCGCCAAAAGTGGATAGCGGAGTGTTAAGATTGATTAGAAAAGAAAATTTCAAATTAGAATGTGATGAGAAATTATTTTTTAAAGTAGTCAAACAAGCTTTTCAACAAAGAAGAAAAACTTTGCGCAACAGCTTAAAATCCTTTCAGCTTTCTGAAGAATTAAGAGTAAAGCCTATTTTTGACAAACGTCCCGAAAGATTGGGAGTAGAAGATTTTATAGTTTTAACAAACTTAATTGAACAAGATAAAATTTAAAGCAAAGGATTTTTTCGATTTGCTTTTTTCTCTGCTTTTCGCTTTTTTTCTTGTAAACGTTTTTCGTGGAATTTCTTTCCCGGTTTTACTTTTTTTCGCTTTTTTACCGGTTGAAGATATTTTCTGATCAACTTTAAAAATCTTTGATTTACAATTTCTTTGTTTTGATGTTGACTCCTGGTTTCTTCACTTGAAAGCTGAAAAACTCCGGATTTGGTAACATATTTTTCTCCTCTTTTTTGTAATATTTCAAGCTGTTTTTTATTAAAAACAGCAGTGTTTTGCATTTCCCACTCCAAAGTGATTTTAGAGTGGGTTTTATTGGCATGTTGTCCGCCCGGCCCACTGCTTAAAGCAGCTTTGTAAGTTAATTCCTCTAAAAGTTGTTTTTCGTTAAAATGCATTTTTATACAAAAAAATCTTTCTAATAAACAAAACTTGTTTTTGCATTATGAAAAAGAACTATATCTTTTACCGTATGAAATTTATTAGCAAGATGAATAATTAATTTTTATGTAATTCAGAAATTACTCTTTCTCCATTTTCGTTAAATCCGATAAAACATTCATCATTTGGAACCGTAATATCGTTAGCTTGAAAAGCTTCGTTTAATATTATAATACCATTGCTCATAAAGTTTTTAAAATCATCAAAATTTCCAGAATGAATCCAAATCTCAGCGTTATAAATGATATCCTCATGCGTCACTTCTTTAAAGAAAAAATTGGTTTTTTCTGGCATAACACCGGGAACACTGTTTAGAGCTTCAAGAGCAACTTTTTGAACCTTTCTGAGGTCATTCTTTTTTTGAACATGGCCAAAAACATCAGCTCTTCGCATCCCCATTCGGGTATAATTAGTAACCGGACTTTCGAAGATTACTTTATTGGGAATGGTTATAATTTGCCCTTGGTAAGTTCTTACTTCGGTATCTCGTAAGGTGATTTGGATAACAAATCCTTCAATATCTTTAACTTTAATTAATTCATCAACCATAAAAGGTTTTCTAAAAGCGAGAAAAACACCTGATATAAAATTAGCTGCAATATCTTGAAAGGCAAAAGATAACGCTAATGTTAATACACCTGCTCCGGCCAGAGCCTTGTCAATTGCACCGTCAAATCCGATAATTTGAAGGACGATAAAAACGAAAATCAGAATGATAATCGTATATACTAAACTAATGGTGAGGTTAGCTAATGTTTTTGTAGGGAAGTATCGCGAGGTTTTATTTCTTAAAAATTTCTTAACCCGTTTGGCTATAAAAAAACCCAATACCAAAATGATTGCTCCAATAATGAGTTTTGGAAGCATTTTTAAAAACTCAATTCCCCAATCATTTATTGTTTCTAATGCAATGTCCATGTTTAATCTACCTAAAGTTTTATTTTAAGTTAAGCTGTAAAAATAGAAAAGAAAACATGTAATTACTGATAAAAAATCTTAAAATAAGATACTTCGTTAGGAAAGACCAAGATTTAAATAATATGTAAAATGGTGTTTTTCTGTTGTTTAATGATGATAGAAAATGATTTTTATTTTTATAAAATTTATTTTAATAAATAATAACATAAATTTTATATTTTTTTAGATTAAATATTTTATATATATTCGGCTTTTATTAATTCACAATTTATATTTTATGAAACATTTATTGCAAGCTATAAGCTACAGGCTACAGGCTACAGGCTACAGAATTTAAAGCAAAAAATCTTTCCAAAACAAGCTTTTAGGATTTCTTTAGCTGTTTTGTTTTTATCTTTTTTATTTACCTCTTGTCAAAAAGAAGAACTTTTTGATAATAATTCTATAAATGATGATTCTAATTTAAGTATAAAAACTCTTAATTATCAAGATGTAAATAATAATGAAAGTTTACTTCAAGAAATTAACAATATTACCATTTCTTCTAATAATAAAATATCTTTAGGTAAAAATTCAAATACTTATTTTAATTTACAAGATTATGATATTATAACAAGCCACGCTAAAAAAATTATTAGTGAAGAAAAAACATCTTATACTTTTAGTTTAAAAAACAAAGATGGAAGTTTTCAATCTTCAAAACTTTTTAATATTGTTTTTATTACTAAATCAAACGAAGAAAAATATACTAAATTAATTACTGTTTATCATTTATCTGAAGAACAAAGAAATGAAATAGAAAATCAAACAACTCCTTCAAGTAGTTTTATTATTTCTTTTCATTTTGTGGATCAAAATGATAATATATATCCTCCTTTAAAAACAAATATTAATTCAGTTTATGATGGAGAAGAAAATGGTGATGATGGTTTTTATGATGATGATAATGATGGTCTTTATGATGTATTTGATCCAGATGATGGTGGTGGTTCTCGGTTAGAGTTTTTAGATGAAGTAATAATAGAAGTTCCTGAAGATGATTGGACACCTAGATATGGTTTGCCAGATTGGGGAGATAATGAAGGAGAAGCACCAGGAGCAGATCCTGATTTACCTCATCCAGGAGGGAGTGGTGGCTATACAACTCCTGTTGATTCAGAAAAAGATCCAGATAACCCTTGTGATTCAATTAGCGAAAAATTTGATAATGAAAATCTTAAAAATGCTCTTAAAGATTTATTTGCTAATATAAACAGTTCTATAGAACACGGTTTTTCAGAAAATTCTGATGGTACTTTTTCTAATGGTATTAATGGAACTGAAGGCAATATTCAGCTTCAATTAAATGAAAATACAATAGGTTATGCACATACTCATCCTACAACTCCTATGTTTTCTCCTACAGATTTCGAAGTTTTTTGGCAATTAATACTAAAAACTCATCACAATCCGAATATCAATCCTTCTGAAGCTTATGGAATTGTTTTGCATAAGGACGCAAATTATTTATTAAATTTTACCGGAGACTATGAAGACGATTGGGATATTTTTGGAGTTTCGCCAAAAGGGGATGATATGAGAGAAAAATACAATAAAATATATAGAGAAACATTTGGAGATTTAGAAAAAACTTTTATCTCTTATGTTGAAGAATACATGCTTAAAGATAACTGTCAGTTCGCCGATTTTTTTGAATTATATGAATTTGAGATTGATGAAAATGGAGAAATTTCAGAATTAACCAAAAAAGAATTAGAAAATGGTAAAATCAAATCTGACGCTTGTAATTAAATTAATAATAACCTTTAAAAAAAATAATATGAAAAATTATATTACCATTATTGCTTTACTCATCAGTAGTTTTAGTTGTATAGCACAACAATATAATAATATTGTTCCTCTAGAAGATTATTATTCTTATGGAGAAGGAAAAGAACAAGTACCACAAGGCACTTATTTTAAAGACATTAATAATGTTTTAAATAAATATGTAGGTACTTGGAAAGGAATGTTTGAAGGAAGAAATTATACTCTTAAAATTCAAAAATCATCAGATTCATCTAAAATAATGAAAACCGATATACTTTATATACGTTATTCTATCAAAGAAGCCGATGGCACTATTCTTGAGAAAACCATAGACGATACCAACGCCTCTGCATTGCCTGGAAGTTTATTTGTAAAAGACAAACCTAATACATACTGGTTACTTTATTGGGGAAAAGATGAACAAGAAATAGAGTGTGGAAATGTAGGTGATATGTTTATTGAGACTTTTGAAAACAACAATAAACTTAAAATGTATGTACAACCCGAAGCCATGGTGTTTTGGAAACATGAAGGTGAGCCAGATCCGTGTCCTAATGGTAGAGTTTTACCACCTTTTCCTGAAGAAGATGAGGCTATGATTTTAACTAAGCAAAACACTATCCGTCCGCTAAAAGGAGCCACAAAAGAATAAAAAATAAATTTTATTTCTCCATATAAAAAAACGGTTTTTGATAAAAAATCATCAAAAGCCGTTTTATTTTTTAACTTGTATTAAATTATTTTTCTGTTATAAGAATAAAATTCTTAACATCTATATTTTTTAAAATGAAAAGCATATATTTAATACTTATTTTCTTCTTAATAAACTTATCAACTAAAGCCCAACAAGTTATTCCCATAGAAGAATACAATACTTATATTGAAAACTTATCAGAAGAAGAAACTATACCTGATGGAACTTATAAAAAAGATGTAAATAATCTTTTAAATAAATATACCGGCAATTGGGCGGCTTCTTATAAAAATAAAGAGTATTTATTTAATATCAAAAAAAGTACTATTGAAGCTTTAGGAATTAAAAGTGATGTTTTACTTATTCGATATAAAATAATAGATAGTTCCGGTAATGAAATTCGAAATACTTTTAGTTTATCTGATGAAGATTCAGGAGTAATAAAAGGATATGGATTTCAAAAAGAAAAGGAAAATATTTATTGGTTATTTTATCTTGGAGTAAATGACAATGAAGTAGAGTGTGGAGATTCCGGTAAAATATATTTAAATATTTCTAATAATCAAAAGAAAATGAGTTTACATGCTTCTCTTTCTTATGGTATGATTATGGAAGAGGATTGCCCTAATGGAATTATTGATCCTCCTTTTCCGTTGCCTGGTGATAATAAAATGATTTTAACTAAGCAAAACACCATCCCTCCGCTAAAAGGAGCCACAAAAGAATAAAAAGTAAATTTTATTTCTTCATATAAAAAAACGGTTTTTGAAATATTATCAAAAACCGTTTTTTATTTTTCTGCTAAATAATTTTACGCTCTGATTTCTCTGTTGAGCACTAAATCTATATAGAGATTTATTTTATTTTTCAGTTCTTTTCGTTTTACGATAAAATCCAAGAATCCTTTTTCTAATAAAAACTCAGAAGTTTGAAAACCTTCCGGCAGGTCTTGTCCGGTAGTATCTTTTACCACTCTTGGTCCTGCAAAACCTATCATTGCTCCGGGTTCAGAGATATTAATATCTCCTAACATGGCAAAAGATGCTGTTGTTCCTCCGGTTGTCGGATCGGTAGAAAGAGAAATATAAGGAATTCCCGCTTCGGTTAATTGTCCGATTTTTACAGAGGTTTTTGCCATTTGCATCAAAGATAAAACAGCTTCCATCATTCTTGCTCCTCCTGATTTTGAAATAATCAGTAAAGGAGTTTTATTTTTTAAGCAATAATCTACTGCTCTGGCTATTTTTTCTCCTACTACAGAACCCATAGAACCGCCAATAAAGCTAAAATCCATACAAGCTATTACCAAGTTCTCTCCTTTAGATTTTCCTACCGCTACGCGAATAGCATCTGTATATCCGGTTTTTTCCTGTGCTTGTTTTATGCGATCGGTATATTTCTTTTTGTCTTCAAATTTTAAAGGATCTTTAGAAGACATGTTTTTATTCAGCTCCTTAAATTTATTGTTGTCAAAAAGAATTTCAAAGTACTCTGTACTTCCAATACGAACGTGATAGCCGTCTTCCGGACTTACATACAAATTCTCTTTTAACTCATCAGCATCTACGACTTTTCCTGTGGGAGATTTATACCATAACCCTTTAGGAATATCTTTCTTGTTTTTCGTATCGGTTTGAATTCCTTTTTCTTTTCGTCTAAACCAAGCCATACATTTATAATTATCAATTAGTTTTTCTTTGAATTTGCATGTTAAAATTTAACTGCTCAAAGAATTATTTATACAAACTTACTAAATTATCTGCTTAGTGCATCAATACAGTTAAGGTCTTCAAAAGCTTTTTCTAATCTTGCTCTAAAAGCATCTTCTCCATGACGCAACCAAACTCTTGGATCATAATATTTTTTGTTAGGTGCATCCCCTTCTTCCGGATTTCCAATTTGCGATTGTAAATATCCGTCGAATTTCTTCATATAATCACGCACTCCTGACATAAAAGCGTATTGTAAATCGGTGTCAATATTCATTTTGATTACGCCATAATCAATAGCTTCTCTAATTTCTTCTAAAGAAGAACCGCTTCCTCCGTGGAAAACCAAATCCAAGTGATTGTGTTCTACATTATATTTTTCGCTCACGTGTTCTTGTGAGTTTTTCAATATAATAGGACTTAATTTTACATTTCCGGGTTTATAAACTCCGTGAACATTTCCAAAAGAAGCAGCGATTAAAATCTGATCAGAGATTTTTGTTAATTCTCCGTAAGCATAAGCCACATCTTCAGGTTGTGTATAAAGTTTTGAATTGTCAACTCCGGTATTGTCCACGCCATCTTCTTCTCCTCCGGTCATTCCCAATTCAATTTCAAGTGTCATCCCCATTTTTTTCATTCTTTCGAGGTATTTTGCACTTGTTTCTATGTTTTCTTCTAAGCTTTGCGGACTTAAATCAATCATATGAGAACTAAACAGTGGAATTCCGTTTTTCTCATAAAATTTTTCTCCTGCATCTAAAAGTCCATCCACCCAAGGTAAATTTTCTTTATGACAATGATCTGTATGCAAAATTACAGTTACCCCATAAGCTTTTGCAAGTTCATGTACATGTTTTGCCCCAGCAACAGCTCCTAAAATTGAAGCATTCATATTTTCATTGCTCAATCCTTTTCCTGCATTAAAAGAGGCTCCTCCATTTGAGAATTGTAAAAACACGGGAGAGTTCACTTTTGCTGCAGTTTCCATAACCGTATTAATACTGTTTGAACCAATTACATTGGCGGCCGGAAGTGCATATTTATGTTTCTTTGCGTGTTTAAGAATGGCTTGAACTTCTTTACCGGTAGCCACTCCGGGTTTAAACTGGTGAGACATAATAAATTATTCAAAATTTTAGATTACAAAATTAAGAAAATAAACCATTTAAAACGGATAATTTATCCCAACATTAAGAACTGAATTGGCAAAATTATAGTTTTGCAGCCATTTTTTCTTGTCATAAGCCGGATCATAAGTTTTAAATCCTAAGTCTAAACGGATGACAAAAAAGTCAAAATCATATCTAAATCCAAATCCTGAACCTACTGCCAATTCTTTTAAGTCTGCAAAAGAAGCAAGTCGAGCTCTTCGATCTGTAGTGTTGTCTAACACATTCCAGATATTTCCTACATCTATAAAAAATGCACTGTTTAAAGCTGCAAAAAGATTAAATCTGTATTCTATATTAAATCCTAATTTAAAATTTGCTTCGTTAAATTCGTTTGGTCCTCCACTGCTTCCAGGTCCTAAATCATAAGGTCTCCAACCGCGATTATCGTTTGGTCCTCCCGCAAAAAAACTTCGCACAAAAGGAATACTGTTAGAATTTCCATAAGGTATGGCAATTCCTGCCATAGATTTTACCGCTAAGATATTTTGATTCCCCAAATCCCAGTGTTTTACAAAATCTATTTCTGTTTTTACATATTGAGAAAAACGAACTCCGGAAACTCGGTATTTATTTCCGGCGTCTTTTTTACTACCAATTGCCGAAGAAAGCAATCCCAAGCTGTTTCCTACTGTTTCCAAATGCAATCTGAATTGTGAAAACTGCTGATCATAAATATTTTCTCGGGTGTTTTTGGTATAATAAAAACTTGTTCCAAAAATCAAGTTGTTTTCTGTCAGCCGCTCTTTACGCTCCATCAAAGTTCCGGCTTCTTCTTTTTCTTCTTCGTTTAAATTAAAATCTATTCCTTCTTCTAAATCATCAATAAACGCATTTGCTCCATCGGGAATAGTCAAACGCGGATTAGGACTTAATATAGGATTATCTTGTTCAAAATAATCTGGGTTGATATCTTCTACATGATTAGCAGCAATTCGATTTAATCTATCAAAGGAATTCCTATAAATGTTAAAATAATTATTCGGATTCAAATTTCTAACATACTGCAAATCAACAACATTCAGCAAGAAAGATTGTTCTTGATCGGGTTTCCATCTATAAGCAAATTTTCCGGTGAGGTTTTGTTTATCCAAACCAATATTATGTTGCAAGCTAATTCCTGCGCTCAACATGGTAAAAGGAGACATGGTTTTCGGAATAATTTTTTCTAAGTTAAAAGGAGAAATAATTTTAGGGAAATTTAATTTTACATCTCCTCCAACTTCCCAAATATTAAAAAATCGATCTTGTGTAGTTACCGAAGCATCTTGAGAAGAACCTATACTTGCTCTTGTTCCGATTTCTAAAGTTTCTAAACCGTGAAAAATATTTCTTACCAAAAGAGAACCTCCCAATCTGATTCCAAAATCTTGAATATTACTTCGCGAAACATCTAAATCATAAGTTACCCCATATCTTTTTCTGGGTTTTAAAAATATGTTGGCAATCAAATCCGTGTTTGTGCTATCTCGCGGATCTTCCATAAATCTTATATCAGGATATTGAAAAATTCCAACATCACTCATTCTGTCATAGGTTTGAGATCTGCTGATATCTTTATAAACATCTCCTTTTTTTATAAAAACCGCATCGGTTAAAGCTTTGGGTTTATATTGAGATTTCCCTGAACTGTATAAAGTAAAATTATTATAATGAATACTATCTGTTATGGGCAATAATCCTTCTTCATCTTCATAATTAGTAAAAATATTTACATCGCTAATGCGATGCACTTTAAAAGGAATTGTATAAATGCTATCTTCTTCTTTTACTTCTCTGTTGCTGATTACGGTTTCTATTAAAGCTTTATGGCCGGTGTCTATCGTATCTGCATTAAAAGTAATATTATCTTGGTCAAAATAATATAATCCATTGTTTCTAAAAAGTCGAGTGAGTCGATTTCTCTCCCAGCCCAATCTGCGCGCATCAAATTGTTGTCCTTCTTTTATCAAGGATTTATCAAGGTGTGCTTGATATAAAGAATCTACCACTTCACTTTCAATATTTGTGGTAAGCGAATCCAATACATAAGGTTGATGTCTTTCTACATGATATTTTATATGAGCTCTTTTGTTTTTTAAAGTATCAACTTCAAAAGTTGCTTCTGTATTAAACCAACCTAAATTCCAATACCAAGCTTTTAATCTTTCTACTGATTTTTCTGTTTTTTCTTCGCTGACAATTACGGGAGCTTCTCCCATTCTTTTTTTGAAATTTTGCCAATCCACATAATTTTCTCCCATTCTTTCTACTTGTTTTTTAGAGAAAAAATTAATCCAACGTTTTTCGCGTTTAGGTTTTTTTGCTAATCGCTGATAAAAAAGAGAATCCGGATTGGGTTTTGCTGCGTTATAAATATGCAAACGCAAAGGAAAATTAATTAGCGGTAAAGTTACATTGGGTTGTTGAAAAATCTGGTTGTGCACCCTCCGATCAGAAATGCTTTCTTCATCGACAAAAACTTTATTTTTTGTCAATAAATGCTGACCATCTTCCACTCGTTTTACAGCATTACATGAAAACAAGAGCAAGGTCAGAATAAATAATAGTATTTTTGCGGGAGTAAGCTTCAAAAATAAATTAGTTTAAGACCCAAAAATACAAGTTTTATGCTCAGCAAAAACCAAATTAAATTAATTAACCAACTTAATCAAAAGAAATACCGAAAAAAACATCAGTTATTTTTTGCCGAAGGTATAAAAACTATCAAAGAACTACTGAATTCTTCTTATGAACTTGAAATTCTTTACACCACTGCAGATGTTCTTTTTACACAAGAAGCAAAAACGCATTTAATTTCTGAAAGAGAATTGAAAAAAATCAGCAGTTTAACCACTCCTCAAACTGTTTTAGGTGTTTTTAAAATTCCGAAAAGAAAAATTAATCTTCCAACCAACCTCAGCGTTGTGCTTGACGGGATTCGCGATCCGGGAAATTTAGGAACAATCATCAGACTTTGTGATTGGTTTGGCATCAAACAATTGATTTGCTCTACAGATTCGGTGGATTGTTATAATCCAAAAACTATTCAAGCAACCATGGGCTCTTTGGCAAGAGTTGAAGTGATTTACACAGATTTACCTGATTTTTTGTCGAAAACTGATTTGCCGATTTATGGAACTTTTATGAAAGGTGAAAACATTTATAAACAAAATCTTCCTGAAAAAGCTTTAATTGTTTTAGGAAATGAAGCCAATGGAATTTCTTCTGCTGTTGAAAAACATATCAACCATAAAATTACTATTCCACAGTTTGGAGAAATTCAAGAAACAGAAAGTTTAAATGTGGGAACTGCTACAGCGATTGTATTAAGTGAATTTTTAAGAAGCTAACTTTAAAGCAAGATGAAAAAACTGAAAATATTTCTTTTATTTATAAGTATTGTAGGTAATATCAGCATAAATATTGCCCAAATCCAAGATGATGAAATCATTATTCCCGACAGAAAAAATGCTGTTGAGCAACAAGAAAAACCTTATGTAATTTTAATTTCTGTAGATGGTTTTAGACATGATTATTTCGAAAAATACAATCCTGAATTTTTAAATCAACAAAAGGAAAAAGGAGTTTTTGCCGAGGCGATGATTCCTTCTTTTCCGAGTGTTACTTTTCCTAATCATTATACTATAGTAACCGGAATGCTTCCGCCTCATCATGGATTGGTTGGAAATAATATTTATAATCGCGAAGAACAGACTTATTATTCCATCAGAAATAAAAAAGCTGTAGAAAATCCGGATTGGTATGGTGGTTTTCCGCTTTGGAGTTTAGCAGAAAGTCAAAATTTATTAACTGCTTGTTATTATTGGCCGGGATCAGAAGCGCCGATTAAAGGTTTTTCTCCTACTTATCATTTTCCTTATTCTGAGAGAAAAACTGTAGAAAAACGCATTGAAAAAGTAAAGGATTGGTTGAACTTACCGGCAGAAAAACGTCCGCATTTTATTACTTTTTATATGCCTGATGTAGATCACGCCGGGCATCGTTATGGTCCGGATGCTTTGGAAACAGAATTTGCCGTAAAATTTGCTGATGCAACTATTCAAAAATTAGTAAAAGAAGTCAACAAAACTGATTTACCGGTTAATTTCATCTTTGTTTCCGACCATGGAATGACAGCTGTTGATGTTAAAAATCCTATTCAAATTCCTGAAATCGATTCGGAAAAAGCTCAAATTGCCAGTAGTGGAACTTATTTAAGTGTTTTTACAGAAAACGAGAAAATAAAAGATAGTCTTTTTCAGGTTTTTAAATCCGAAGAATCTTCTCAATATAAAACATATTTAAAAGCTGATGTTCCCGAAAAATATAAGTTTTCTTCAAAAGAAGACAAACATAACCGCATTGGCGATCTTGTTCTTATTGCCGAAGCTCCTTATTATTTTGCAAGATCAAAAAGATTTGTTTCTCCCGGTGCTCACGGATATTTACCAGAAGACACTCCGGAAATGAATACTGTTTTTTTAGCTTGGGGACCAGATTTCCAAAAAGGAAAAAAGATAAAAGCTTTTAAAAATATTCACGTTTTCCCTTTATTGGCAGAATTATTGGAATTAGAATACAACCACAAAATAGATGGAGATAAAAGACTGATTCCTTTAGTTTTAAAGAAGAAATAAGTTCAAAATAAAAATCCTGCAAATTTTAAAGTTTGCAGGATTTATTTTTATTAATAAGAATGTATTTATCGGGTTAAATACATTTTTCTGCGTGCATACAATTCATAAAAAGTATCATCTCTCAAATCATCTATAAACAAAATACTTTCTCCCGTACTTTTCATTTCCGGACCTAATTGTTTATTGACGTGTGCAAATTTATCAAAAGAGAAAACCGGTTGTTTGATAGCATATCCTTTTAATTCAGGTTTGAAATCAAAATCCGTTAATTTCTTTTCGCCCAGCATTACTTTTGTGGCATAATTCACATAAGGTTCATCATAAGCTTTTGCAATAAAAGGAACTGTTCTTGAAGCTCTCGGATTGGCTTCAATGATATAAACTTTATCATCTTTTATAGCAAACTGAACATTGATTAATCCTACTGTTTTTAAGGCTAAAGCAATTTTTTCAGTATGATCTTTTATTTGCTGCATCACCAAATCTCCTAAAGTAAAAGCCGGCAATAACGCATTAGAATCTCCGGAATGCACTCCACAAGGCTCAATATGCTCCATAATTCCGATGATATATACATTTTCTCCATCGCAAATCGCATCTGCTTCTGCTTCTATTGCACCATCTAAATATCTGTCTAACAAAAGTTTATTGTTAGGGATTTTCTGAAATAAATCTACCACGTGAGCCTCTAACTCTTCTTTGTTGATGACGATTTTCATTCCTTGTCCTCCCAACACATAAGAAGGTCTCACCAAAAGTGGAAAACCAATATCATCAGCAGCTTTTAAAGCTTCTTCTGCAGTTTGAGCTGTATCGAACTTAGGGTAAGGAATATCATTTTCTTTTAATAAAGTAGAAAATCTTCCTCTGTCTTCAGCTAAATCCAAAGCATCATAACTCGTTCCGATGATATTAATATTATATCGACTTAATTTTTCTGCTAATTTCAAAGCAGTTTGCCCTCCTAATTGCACAATAACACCTTCCGGTTTTTCGTGTTGGATTATATCATAAATATATTCCCAAAAAACAGGTTCAAAATAAAGTTTATCTGCAGTATCAAAATCTGTGGAAACCGTTTCCGGATTACAATTGATCATGATGGTTTCATAACCGGATTCTTTGGCAGCGATTACTCCGTGAACACAGCAATAATCAAACTCTACTCCTTGCCCGATTCGGTTTGGACCGGAACCTAAAACCAGGATTTTTTTCTTATCGCTGACTTCGCTTTCGTTTTTATCTGCTTCAGCTTTTCCGATTTCAAAAGTGGAATAATAGTAAGGAGCTACATTTTTTAATACTTCAGTACTGGTATTAATCTTTCTGAAAATTCTATTGATGTTTAGACTTTTTCTTCTTTTATAAACTTCACTTTCTAAACCTCCCAACATGTGAGCTATTTGTCGATCTGCAAATCCTTTTTGCTTGGCTTCCAGCAAAATATCTTTTGGTAAATCAGCAATTTCATAAGTTTTTATCTTTTTCTCTAAGGCGTCTAACTCTGCATATTGCTGTAAATACCACTCATCAATTTTTGTAATTTCTTGAATTGTGCTTAATGGAATCCCGGCTTGGATGGCGTCATAAATTACAAAAGCTCTGTCCCAACTTGGATTTTTCAATTTGTGAATAATAGTTTCATAATTGGTATATCCTTTTCCGTCTGCTCCTAATCCATTTCGGTTTACTTCTAAAGATTGCGTTGCTTTTTGCAGGGCTTCTTGGAAATTTCTACCAATCCCCATCACTTCTCCAACTGCTTTCATCTGTGGACCAAGCGTGCGATCTGCACCTTCAAATTTATCAAAATTCCAACGCGGAATCTTAACAATTACATAATCCATTTCCGGTTCAAAATATTCTGTTACACCCGGAGCAGAAAAATCCATCAATTCATCTAATGTGTGTCCTAAAGCGAGTTTTGTGGCAATCTTAGCAATAGGAAAACCTGTTGCTTTTGAAGCCAATGCAGAAGATCTTGAAACTCTTGGATTGATTTCTATGGCAACAATTTCTTCTTTTTCATCCGGACTCACAGAAAACTGAACATTACAACCTCCGGCAAATTTTCCGATATGACGCACCATTTTAACTGCCATATCTCTCATTTTTTTATAAACGGAATCGCTAACCGTCATTGCGGGAGCAACTGTGATGGAATCTCCGGTGTGAATTCCCATCGGATCCATATTTTCTATATTACAGACCACCACCACTCTGTCATTTTTATCTCTTAACAGCTCCAACTCATATTCTTTCCATCCGTTTAAAGCTTTATCAATCAACACTTCGTGAATGGGAGAAATTTCTAATCCATAAGCTAAAGCTTCTTCAAATTCTTCTTGTGTTTCTACCAAAGCTGCGCCTGCTCCTCCTAAAGTATAAGAAGCCCTGATCAGTAATGGCAATCCAAATTCCTGGGCAATTTCTTTTCCTTGCAGCATTGATTTTGCTGTTTTTGCCGGCGCTACAGGAACTTCTATTTTTTCCATCAATTGCTTAAACTCTTCTCTGTCTTCTGTGATATTAATCGCGTCGATATCAACTCCTAAAAGTTGGATATTATAATCTTCCCAGATTCCTTTTTCATCTGCTTCAATAGCTAAGTTTAAAGCGGTTTGCCCTCCCATTGTTGGCAAAACTGCATCTATTTGCGGATTTTCTTTTAAAACCTCTACAATAGATTTTGTAGTCATGGGTTTTAAATAGACTTTATCTGCCATAGCAGGGTCTGTCATTATGGTTGCCGGGTTGGAATTGATTAAAATAGTTTCCAATCCATCTTCTCTAAGCGCACGTAAAGATTGAGATCCTGAATAATCAAACTCACAAGCTTGACCAATAACAATAGGACCGGAACCTAATATTAAAATACTTTTTAGCGAATTACTTTTAGGCATTTTTATCTATTTTTTATTGTTAGGAGTTATTTTGATATAAAAAAAAGGTGCCACAGCAAGCGACACCTCTTTTTTATTAATGAAATATGTTAAAATCCAACCCATCAGTGTTTGTGACGCGGTTCAGATGAAACAGTTAATTTTTTACGACCTTTGGCTCTTCTTCTCGCCAAAACTTTTTTCCCGTTAGCATCTTTCATACGTGCACGGAAGCCGTGTTTATTCTTTCTTGATCGTTTTGATGGTTGAAAAGTCCTTTTCATTATAATTCTTTTTTATTACGTAATCAGGTTATATCTTCAGAAAACTTTCTTCCGATTAAATCGGACGCAAATATACGACTTGTTTTATTCTTTCAAAGAAAAATTATAAGAATTTATGTCTTGTTTTTTCTTACCTTTGCAAATTCATCTATTTGAATACAGTTTACAAAAGAATTACAGCATGTATAATAAGAATTTAAAATTAGTTGTTGCAGGATTATTAGTTGCTTTTGCTATTTACCAATTTACTGAAGCAAATATTGGAAATGGTATTATGTGGATTTTGATTGCGGGAATTTTTGTTTTACTGTATTTTAAAAATGAATTTATTTTGTTGGCTTTTAACAAACTCCGTAAACAAGATTTTGATGGTGCCAAAAAATGGATGGACAAAATTGGTGATCCGGAAAAAATGCTGGTAAAAAAACAACAAGGTTATTATTGGTATCTTCACGGATTAATGCTTTCCCAAAAGAACCTAAATCAAGCAGAAAAATATTTCAAAAGAGCTTTAAAATTAGGTTTGTCTATGAGACATGACCGCGCCATGGCTAACTTGAATTTAGCCGGAATTGCGATGACTAAAAGAAGAAAACGAGAAGCGCAAAGACTGCTAAAAGAAGCCAAAAGATTAGACAAACACAATATGATGACTGATCAAATCAGAATGTTGAAACAGCAGATGAAAAGATTTTAATCTTTTACGTAAAAAATTCAAATTTAATTTCTGTCGGCATAAAATGTATGCCTCTAAAATCAGTTTTTGCTTCAATTTGATGTTTTACCTCCGGCGGAATTATATAAGCATCTCCCGGTTTTAATTCTTTATCTTCTCCATGTATTTTTAAAATACATTCTCCTTCATGAACAAATAAGATAGATTCTACATTAGCCAAATGTTTAGGAAGTAAATCTCCGGCTTTTGCTTTCATCTGTTTTGCAATCATCTTTTTTCCTGAAGCAAGTGTTTTTACGGTAGGTTTGGTTACTTTTTTCATAAGTGATTTTTTAATTTTAAGTGTTCCCTTAAACATAACCGAAATTTTTCCCGCAAAAAAAAGCTTTAAGATAATCTTAGCGGATATTTTTATAATTCCGGTTGATAAGAATAATAACCTTCCTTAGGGATTTCTATTTGATAAGCTTTTCTTGATTTATTATTTAAATGTGCTTCTCTCAACCAAGGATTATGGATTTTCAAAATTTTATAATTAATTCCGAAGTCTTTGGCAAACTTTGCAAAATTGGAAACCGCGGTATCTACCTCAACTTTATAAGTAGGAATTTGATGATAAAGATCTTCATCTTCAAAAAGAAATCCATATTTGTGAGGATTACTCATAATCTCTTTGAGTGCTAATATTCTAAAGATATATCTTGAAGTTTCCGGCACCAATAACAAATCATAATAATCTTCTACTTCCTGTCTTTCTTGTTGTCTTGTTATCCCTCTGTTTCCTGCATTGTAAGCTGCAGCTGCCAAAGTCCAAGAGCCAAATTTCTCTTTTGACTTCAACAAATATTCCGCTGCTGCATGAGTTGACTTTTCAATATCATAACGTTCATCTACGTTTTTATTGATTTCCAAACCGTATTCTTTTCCGGTTTCTCTCATAAATTGCCAAAATCCCGTTGCTCCGGCAGGAGAAACAACTTGATCTAAACCACTTTCTGCTACAGCTAAATATTTAAAATCATCCGGCACTCCATGATTTTTTAAAATCGGTTCTATGATAGGAAAATATTGATTTGCTCTTTTTAGCAAAATCAACATATTTGACTGCCAATACGTGTTTACCAAAAGTTCTCTGTCCATTCTTCTTCGCAAATCAGGATCTTGCAAAGGAACAGCTTCTCCGCTAAAATTCAAATTTTCAGGAATGGGTAAAGCTTTTATTTCATAGCTTCCCACCACATTTTTTTCCTCCGGAGAATCTGCATATATATTCTCTTTATCTCCTCCAAAAGAAAGCACTTTATTTTTGCTCACCGCTTGAATTAAAAGTCCGATTACGACTACTAATCCTACTCCTGCCAATAAATTTTTTAAATACTTCATTATACCATTTCTTAGTAAATTAAACGAACAGGAAAATTACTTATTATCTTTTTCAATTAAAAGCTGTTTTTCAATAAGTTTTGCCAAATGATCGTTAAACCATCTAAATCTATTGATGATCATTACATGTGTCCCACCTTTTACTACAATTGGGTTTTTAATGTTTTTAATGGGAAACATTTTATCTCGATCTCCATGAATGTGAATCAAATTCGGCAAGATTTCCTCTCTGTCCCAACACAAAGTTTCTTTAATTCCCCATCGTAAATATGCTTTATCCAAAATAGCCAAGTAATATTCATAAAGTGCTAAGCGTTTTTTTATTTTTTTTCCTAAAGGAAGTTTTTTCAACACTTTAAAATGCTGAATTAATCCTACAGGAAGAATTTTATATAATTTTGTTTTCTTTCCAAACTTCATAAATCCGGGTAATTCTTCTTTTGTTTTTACAGTTGAAATCAACACCAATAATCTTACTTTTATAAACTTTTGCATTTCCTGAACTAATATTCCGCCTAAAGAAACTCCCATTAAAATTACATTTTTGTGTTTTACTTTTTCACACATTCTCTTGGCATACTGTTCTATTGATTCTTTTTTCTTTGGCGGAAACCAAGACAACCAATGAATCTTATAACGATCTTCAGGAAGTTTTATGTGTTCAAAAATATTGGGTTTTGCAGACATTCCTGGCATACAATATACATGGATAAGCGAAGGAGAGTTTGTCATTTTAACACTGAATATTAGTCGATTAGGTGATTTTTTGCTAAATTTACAACAAATGAGAGGTTTATTCTCTCTTTTTTCTTTATAAGAAACAGTATTTTATTTCTTTTCGTTTAAAGTTTTTACTTTTTTAATACTGTTTTAAAGTTGTAATCAAAACATGTAGTATATGAAAGTTGATGAAATTTTTGAAATTAAGGATAATGACTTTTTAAGACAATTTGAAGCTGAAGTTGAAGGGCAAACCATTATTTTAGAGTATTCTAATCAGCCTCGACAAATTTTCCTGACCAAATTAATTGTAAATGAAGAATTGAAATCTCGAGGAATTGATCAATTATTTTTGAAATCTATTTTTGAGAAATTCACAGAAGAACGAAAAAGAATTGTTCCTACTTGCCCAGAAGTAGCTCGTTTTTTTAAAGCCCACAAAAAGGAATATAAAAAACTTCTTCCTGTCGGAATTAATTTATAATTTTTATTATAAAATTTTCTTTTTTACGCAAATTCAAAATCTACTTTAAAATGGCTAAACACAATGAATTAGGTAAAAAAGGAGAAGAGGAAGCTGCTGCTTTTTTACAGAAAAAGAATTATTTAATCTTGGAACGCAATTACAGGTTTCTAAAAGCTGAAATTGATATTATTGCGCAAAAAGAGGACACACTTGTAGCTGTTGAAGTAAAAACGCGCAGCACTTCTGAATTTGGAAATCCACAAGATTTTGTAAAACCAAAAAAGATTAAATTAATGCTGAAAGCTTTTGATCATTATATCAACACAAATGATCTGGATGTTGAAGCAAGATTTGATATTATTGCTATTGTAAAAAATAAATTGGGAACGCGTATAGAGCATTTAGAAAACGCTTTTTTATATTTTTGAAAAATGAAAAAAATTGTGCAGAAAAAAAATACATTTTTTCAAAAAATAAAACTAATCTTTAATGAAATGGAGTTATCTTTTTAAACATTGGATTTCCACCTTAATTTTAGCTCCTCTTCTCTATTTTATCTATGTATGGATTTCAGAAAACTTGAGTTTTTTTACACTCTTTTCTTCTTATCACACTGATTTTTTATTATTTATAATTTTAGGAATTTATTATTCTATTCCTACCACTGTAATTTATGTAATAATTTTTTATGTGCTTTTTAAAAGAAAAATCCCTGTCAGAATTGCCAAATCAATTTTGATTATAACAACGCTAATAGGGATTTTATGGACTTTTTATTTTCTTTTGGAGGATTTTATTTTCAATATAGAATCCTCTGTTTTTGTTTTACAAATCAGTTATATTTTAGTTGCTTTAGGAACAGGTTTGTTCTACTCTTATTCGAAAAATATCATTGAAAAAACTGATGATAAGTAGCATAAGATTTATCTATTTTTTCAATAATTTGATCAGCATCCCCAGGCTTTTCTGCCTTTCCTAATTCAGCTACTAATTCCAAATGTGGATGCAGCCATTTGTGTAATTCATCATGACTTTTTCCTGTCATTGTGCAACTTTTAATCAATTGATTATTATGTTCCGTCAGTTGAGCCGCCAATGATTTATAATCTCCTTTTTTTTCTTTTATATATTTCTCTACTCTTTCTTCTCCGGCTTTCACAAAAGGTTTCATCTCTTCATTAACAAACCATTTTTGTCCATCATTAAGTTCTAAATCTTCTTCACTTTCTACATATTCATGTGTTGTTTCTGTAGATTTTTCTGAAGTCGAAGTTTTATCATTTTTACAAGCTGTTAAACTTATTAAAAGCAAAAATATCCAAACTGTATTTTTCATATTTTCTTAAGGTTTTAATTCGGTTCATCGACACTTGGTCCATAAATAGATGGAACAGGAATATTTAATAATCGTAAATAAACACTCAACTGCCCACGATGATGATAAGCGTGACTTAAAGCCATTGTTCTTATGATTTCTCTTTTAGGAGAATCCATTATCACAAAATCGCCGTTGCGCATAATCCAATTTTTGTCAAGCTCCTCTTCTTTTGCAGTTTGTAAAGCTGCTATGGATTTTTGTTTTAGTTTTTTATAAAAATCCACCAGTTCTTTTGTAGTGTTGATTTCAATTGTTTTTTTCGTTTTTGAAAAATCTAATTCCGGAGTGGTTATCACCAAAGAAGTCAACCCGCTTATTTCGGCAAGATGAATTGCCAAAGCTTTTAAAGTCATAGATTTTTCATGAGGTTTCCAGTCAAATTTATCTTCAGGAATACGTTCCAACACTTTTTGTGTGCTAATGGATTCTTGTTCAATTTCTTTAATCAAAGATTTTATACTCATAATTGTAATTTAAATTATGCTTGTAAATTTAATCAAATTTCAACATCGAGTTTAATAAGTTATCTATATAATTTTTCTTTTGTCTTGAGATAGGAATTTCTACTCCATCCAACATATAAATTGTTCCTCCTCCTTGTCTGTTGATAGTTTTTACGTGTCTTGCACTTATCAAATGAGATTGGTGAACTCTAAAAAATGATTTTGTAGGCAAAATTCGCTCTACTTCTTTTAAAGTTCTACATACCAAAGCTTTGCTGCCATCTTTAAACACAAAAGAGGTATAGTTATTTTCTGATTGACAACGAACAATTTCCTCTATTTTCATGATTTCATATCCTGTCCCTGTTGGCAATGCTATTTTTCCTGGAATTGTCGTGTTTTCTTCTTCTACTACTTTTTTGAGGAGCGACCATTGTTCTGCATTAACTTTTCTTATTCTTTGTTCCCAAGAAAGCATAACTTGTACGAGAGCTTTTTCTGTAATAGGTTTTAACAAATAATGGAACGCACTGTATTCAAAAGCTCTAATTGCATATTGATCATAAGCAGTTGTAAAAATCACATCGAATTCAATGGGAGAAATTTTATCTAAAAGCTTAAATCCATTTAATTTAGGCATTTGGATATCAAGGAAAAGTAAATCTATTTCATTGTTTTCAATGAATTCTAAAGCTTCAAAAGGATCATTAAACACTCCGGATATTTGGTAATTTCTTCGCATTCTTTCAATTAAAGTCTGCAAAATATCTGTACAGTGTTTTTCATCATCAAGTATTACTATTTTTATCATTTCTGAGCGATTTTATAAGTAAAGGTAACCAAAGTTCCTGAGGGAGCGTTATTTTCCTCAAGATCAATTATATCCATTTTTATTTTTGTTTCTTGAAAGTGATTAAACAAAGCCAATCTGTCTCTCAATATTTTTAATCCTAAAGATTGATGAATTTCAAAGTCTTCTGATTCTTTTTCTGAAGATTTTGACCTGCCAATTCCATTATCACGAATAGAAATTACTAAAGTATCTTGAATTTCAAAGCTGATAATTAGTTCTTTTTTTTCTTTAGCACTCGGAATCAGTCCATGCCAAATTGCATTTTCAACTATAGGCTGCAACAGCAAACTCGGAATAGCATACATGGACAATTCTTCGTTTTTTTCTACTTTTATTTCAAAAGAATATTCATCTCCCAATCTTATTTTTTCCATAGAAAGATAGAGTTTTAAAACCTCTAATTCTTCTTCTACAGTGATAGCATCATATTTAGAATTTTGCAATACACTTCTTAATAAAATAGAAAAATTATCTAAATAATGCATCGCATCTTCCAAGCTTTCTTTCATAATTAAATGCTTTATAGCATTCATGCTGTTAAAAAGAAAATGCGGATTCATCTGCGATCTTAAAGCCATGGTTTCCATCTCTTTAAGCTTTTGATCAAACTCTCTTTGTAATTCTAATTTTCTTTGTTTTTCTATGTCTAAATAAACTTGTAATAATTCTTCTGTTTTTTCATTTACTTTTTTGTCCAACTCTTCATTCATCTCTTGTTGGATTTTTTCATTTTCCTTTAATTGTTCGATATAAGCTCTAACAGTGTCTCTTCTTTCTTTTTGAATCAACCTCACCCGAAGAGATAAAGCAAATGAAAAACAAATCACCTCTCCTAAAAGTCCGGCTTGAAATACCATATCTGCACTATTTTCAAAATAAAATATGCTTTCAGGATTTGTTTTAAGTCCTGTAAATGCGATGTAAACCGCAATTAAAGCCCCCACAAAGAAAAATAGATGTGCGATAACAAAATAATTTATAAGCTTGTGTTTTACCTTAAATAAAATCCAAATGATAAGCGCTAAATTTATCGGCATCACAACAATTCTGCTAATTACAAATGTCAAAGACTTAGCTCTTAAATCTATGTCATTGAGATAAAAAATAAATACTCCTATTGCATATAAAAAACAAAGCCAAGCAAAAATTCTTACTATCTTCCCCAACACACTTATTTTACTTATATCTAACAGTTTATAAATAAAAAACACATAAAATCCAATAAAAATAAACTGCACTGTTTCTGTTAAAAGAATAGACATTTCAGGATAATACCTGGCGATATTAATAAATTCCAACGGGTGTTCCGGATAAGCAATTAGGGAATATAATAATTGAAAAAACAGATAAAACATATAATAGAAATACACTGTTTCTCTATTAAATACATACATCATTCCAATAAAGATGAACACCATGGAAAGTCCGGCAAAATAAATCAGAGAAAAAATTGCAGCTGGTCTGTTATATTCTTCTTGTTTGTAAGCAGTTTCATAAAAAAATGCTTTTGTTCCTATTCCGGTTTTCTGATTTGACAAGCTTAATCTTCCTTCTTGAATCCGAACATAGATAGTAGTTTCTTCATAAGGTTTTATTTGAATAGGAATAAAATCAGCAGTTCTTCTTTCTGTTCTATCTTTTAATGGAGTGAGATATCCTCCGTTATTTTCTCTCCATTTATCTTCTATTTTTTGATAATAGGAGAAATAAGCCATTTCACTATATATATAATAGGTTTCATTATAGTTGTCTGTATTCATCAAACTAAATTTCAACCATATTACTTTTTCATAAGTTGCACGATCTTTAGAGGAGTAAGAAGATTTAAAATCTATCTTTTTTACTTCTTCAAATGTTTTATTTTTATCTGTATATAATAATCGTACTCCTGACTCTTGAGTCAATTCTTTAAGAGTCATATCCCGACTCAAGTGGATTTGTCCAAAGAGAAATATCGGACAAAACAATAGAAGTATTACAAATATTAAGTTTTTCATGAGCACTAATTTAACTTACTCTCTTCAATTTTCCCATCCTAACTTAGTATTTAGCCATGTTTCTTTAGTATTTGGTAGTATTTAATTAGTATTCGGTTTTTTAATAACGAAAAAAATAAAGATTAAATTCTATTTCTAATAAAATATTTCCCTTCCTGTTCTCCTTGCATTTATCTTAATTTAGGATCTTAACTTTTATAAGGTTTGTCAAATTCTAAGTCATTTCTACCAAATTCTAAGTCAAACCTACCGTTTACTAAGTGTCTATTGTCTCAAATGAACTTTCGTTCTACATTTGGATAAAATTCAAAAGCTATGAAACGTTTATTTCAACTATTGACACTATGTTTTGGCTTGTTGATTTATTCTCCAAGTCAGGCGCAGTTTTTCAAAAAGCTTAACGAAAAGGTGCAAGATGCTGCCGAGAATAAAGTATTAGATAAATCTGCTAACAAGACTTCTAAAACAGTAGATAAAGGAATGGATGATATTTTTTCTGTAGGAAAAAATAAGAAGAAAAAAGAGAAGAAGGCCACACAGTCTTCTAACACTTCTTCTTCCTCTGCTGCCACAGAAAGTCCTCGAGAAAGCTATTTGTTTTCTTACTTATATGTAATGCAAGTAAAAACACCTCAAACAAATGTAGATGCTGAGATGGATTTCTTCTTAACTCCCGGAGCAGATTATGTAGGAATGAGAGTAGAACAGCAAGGAAGCCAGGTTTTTATGGTAATGGATTACCCTAAATCTACAAACTTTAACTTTATTTCATCTCCATCCGGAGAAAATATAATGATGGTTAATCCTTTAAACCTTTCTGATAATACAAGTTCAACTCCACAGTCTAACTTTAAAATCTCTGATTTACCAAATAAAAATATTTTGGGATATAACTGTAAAGGAAAACAATTGGAAGATGAAGAGTGGAGTGTGAAGTTTTATTACACAGATGAAGTTCCGATTAGTATGGATAACATTTTTAGAGCAGACACCAAAGATGAACAAGTTGATGCTGCTTTAAAAAAGCAATTATCAGATATGAGTAATGGTTTAATCATGCAAATGGAAGCAGAAAACAAACAAAATAAAAATGAAAATTATATAATGGAGGCTAAAAGCTTAGAACGTGTAGATCATAATTTTAAAACTGCCGGTTTTAAAGCAATGTCTTATTAAAAAAACAAAAGCAGCCAAATCCAACAATTCTGTTTTATTACATTTAAGGATTGAAAGATAAAAATGGGTTAGCAAACAACAATGTTGGAAAGTGATACCAATCCTGGGGTGGATTATTTGTTTTCTTGGTTCACTAAAAAGGCTGCTTTTTTAAAAAAACTTAAACTATATAAAAATACCTATAGATTGTGTTTTGTCTATAAAGCTAACTACCAATCTATTTTTAAAAACAAAACCAAAGCAAGTTGATTTTCAAGTAAACTATCCAATAATCAACACTCTATAGGTTTTTTTTATAAAAACAATAACTTTAAATATTTTAACTATGAAAAAACAAATTATTTTTATTATTTTTTTGGCGGTTTCTTTTATTACAACGAATAATATTCGTGCTCAAGAAGAAATGCAATTTGGTGCTAAAGCTGGTTTAAACTTTGCTTCTGTAAGTGGAAGTAATTATGGAGGAAACAGTTTTGGAAATCGAACAGCTTTTCATATTGGTGGTTTTGTTGAAATTCCCATGTTCGAAGATTTTACAATTCAACCAGAATTATTGTTTTCTTCAGAAGGAGCTGGATTAAGCGTAGGTTTAGTAAGTGTTGGAAGCGATTTAAAGTTAAACTATGTAAGAGTTCCTGTAATGGCCAAATATTATTTTCTTGAAGGATTAAGTGCTGAATTAGGTCCTGTTTTAGGAGTCTTAGTTTCAGCTAATGATAATTATAAAGATGTTTTAAATACATTTGATGCTCAATTAGGAATTGGAGCTTCTTACAAATTTGATTTTGGTCTATCTGCCGGTTTACGTTATAATATAGGTATAACCAACATTTATGACTCCTCTGAATTTTCAGGATCTGCTCCAAGTTCAAAGAGTAATGTTTTTCAAATTACAGCAGGATATACTTTTTAATTTACTAAAAGAGGTTTGAGGTTCTGAATTCAATGTAGGAATAACCTACAAGTTTTAAGATCCCTTTTCTTTTATCAATCAACATAACGCCTAATATACTTTTTGCTTTTTTGTCGTGGCTAATTATACTTGATTGAATATTTTGAAGACAGAATCTCTTCTCTTTTATTTTTTCATTTCTAAAAACAGGGCTTTTCTTGCTCTGTTTTTTTATTAGGAAGGTTTTTATCAGCTTATCTTAATCTTTTCTCCTATTTACAACATATCTATTTTAAAGGCTTTATAAGAAATGCTTTTTTATTTTTATTAGAAAACTACCTCCTCTATTTCCAAATAATTTCCGTATATTTATATCTACTGAATACAGTAAAAAAACCGACAAAACTCAAATATTTCAGAACTAAACATTTAAATTTTCATAACCCCTAAAACTTATACTATATATGAAAAAGACCTTAGAGAAACTAAGTAAAATTAAAGCGCCGGTTTGTGTTACTTTAGTTTTAAGAACACACCGTGTTCATCCTGAAAATGAAAAAGATGTCATTGCTTTAAAAAATATGATTGCAGAAACCAATCAGAGACTACAAAAAGAATATGGTGATGAAATTGCAAAAAAATATACTGAAAAACTTCAAAAATTAGCCGAACAAATTGATTATCGCCACAACAAAGAAGGATTGATGTTATTTGTAAATGATGATATCGCAGAGTTTTTAAGATTACCTATTAAATTGCACGATCGTATTATTTTAGATGATACTTTTACTACTCGCCCAATTGTTAGAGCTTTACACAGAAGCTCGGAATATTATATTCTTACTTTGAGTAAAGGAAAAGCCAGATTCTTTAAAGCAGATAGCAATAAACTGGTAAAAGAATTTGACACCGGTGGTTTCCCGGTTGAAGACAAAACACTACTCGGTCTTATGAAAGCAGAATCTTCTAAAGCTTCGAGAGTAACAAACCTAACGCAAGATTTCTTTAATCGTGTAGATAAAATGGTGAACAATATCAGAAGAAAAGATCCTTTTAGTGTGCTTGTTTATTCTGAAGAAAACAACTACCACGATTATATGAAAGTAGCCGATAATCCCAATACTATTTTAGGGCATGTGTTATTAAAAGCTTTTGATGAAAAAGCTGAAAATTTAGTGAAATATGTTTGGCCGCATGTAGAAGATTTAGTTTTAGCTAAAAATCGTTCCAGAATCGCTGAATTAAAGAAAGCAATTAGTTCCGGAAAGTATTTAGGCGACTTAAATGATATTTGGGAAGCTGTTCAAAAAGGAAGAGGAAGAACTATTTTTGTTGAAGAAGGATATTTCCAACCGGTGAAAAATGAAAATGGAGTGTTAACACCAATTACTTCTGAAGAAATCAAAGATAAAAATGACATCAATGATGTTGTAGATGATATGATTGAATACAATCTTCAATTTGGCGGAGATGTAGTTTTCTTAGAAAAAGGAAGTTTAGACAATTTCAATAAAATTGCTTTAGTAACACGTTATTAATCATTTTTTTTAGAATTAAAAAGCTCACGATTTTATTAAGATCGTGAGCTTTTAGTTTTATAAAACAGAAAGTCTATTCTTCTACAAGTTCTTCTGCTGAAGATGCATTTTCCAATACTTCTTCTAAATTCAATTCTCTTTCTTTTGCAGAACGATTCATACAAGTTTTACAGATTTCATTATCATCAATTCCTCTTGCTTCCCAGGCATCTTTTACTGTTCCGTCGCTGACATCTGAATTTTTGATATGCTGGCAATCTTGGTGTAAATGAAGTTTATTTCCTGCCGGTGTCCAATATACATGATTCACACCATCATTTAATTGCTCAATAATATCTGTTTGTTCATTGATTTGTGCGGTATATTTTTCAACTGAAGGCGGATTAAAATCAACTCCTGTTATTCCTGCTGCCAATAAAGCTACAACTGCAATAGACCCGGCGATTCCCTTAGTTTTTTTGCTCGCATCTTTATTTGTAAATATCAAAATCACCAAAGGCAGAAATGCCAAGACCGACATAATTACTCCTAATTGATTTTGCACAAAAAACTTAAATTGATTTTTTTCTGAAGCCGGATCTAAGCGATTGGCTTTTTTCCATAGAAGATTTCCGGTGATTGCCAAAGCTAAAATTCCGACAATAGCTACAATCAACCAAGTTAACATATCATCGCTGATAAGTTTTAAAATTGCAAAAACTTCTGCTGCTATAGCTACTATCCAAGCTAAAAAAGCAAATAATCTTAATTGTTTTGCTTTTCCTTTGGCTTCATCAGTAGCTACAAATTTCTTTTCTTTTGCCATAATCTAAAATGAGTTTAAATCTTATGTAATTAAAATACAAATTTATATAAAGTTTAAGACTTATCTGTTTTTATTTTTTTGCGCTTTAATTTGTGATTTTCACTTTTTTTCGATTGTCATAAGATCTGGTATCTATCAGTTTATTGTAAGGATCTATCCCAACTTCTGTTGGTTTTTCTTCTACAATAATTTTAAAATCATTTTCAATATCTGTAATCTTTACTTTTTCGAGATATAAAACTTTTTCAGGAACTTCTCCCGGTTTTTGGTCTTTTACTGAGGTGAAAATTCCTAATTCCACATAATCTTTTAACGGAACAGATTTGATTTCTCTTTCTCTTTTATCCAGATAAACTAAAGAATCTCCTTTAGCATCTGTATAAGTTTTTTCTCCTTGTTCTCCTGATTTATATTTACTGACAATAGCTTTGATATCCACTTCATATTTTCCGTTTTCCAGTTTTTCAGCACTGACTTCTTCAATATAATTATCGTAAAGTGTGATGCTTTCAAACATATCCTCAATCATATATTGCAAAGAATCCGGAACTTCTGTTTTTAAATCTTGCACCAATTCTCCGGCGGTGGTAAATGGAGGTTCCTGAAAAGCTACTTTATCAATAAAATTACTCAAGATTTTATTTAGTTTTTCTGCTCCTAAATAATCGCTCAACGTATAAAAGACCAATGAGCCTTTATTATAATGTATGTATTGCTGATTTTCATTATACATCAAAGGTTTTTCTTTTTTGCTTTCATAACTTCTTCCGCTTAAATAACTATCTAAAGCTTCTTTTAAGAATTTTCTCATTTGACCCTTTCCATATTCTTTTTCCAAAACTTTTAAAGAACTGTATTCTGCCAAACTTTCTGAAAGCATGGTTGCGCCTTGTACATTTCCACCAATTACTTGATGTGCCCACCATTGGTGTGCTAATTCATGAGAAGTTACAGAAAAAGGATAATCTACTGCGTCTTCATTTTCTTCTTCTACATCGGCAATAAATCCTATGCTTTCTGAAAAAGGAAAAGTATTGGCAAAAGATTGGGCAAAACTTCCTTCACTGGAAGGGAATTCTATAATTCTGGCTTGTTCAAATTGATAAGGACTATATTCTTCGGTGAAATAATCAAAGCTTTTTTGCAAACTTCTAACCATTCTATCCACATTATAATGATGTGCTTTATTATAATAAACTTCAAGATTTATATCCTTCCATTTTTCTCTTTTCACTTCATATTCCCCGGAATTATAAGCAAAGAAATTCAACATTTTTTGATCGCCCATGCTGTAATGGTAGTATTTTCTATCTCCTTCTTCCCATTCTTTTTGAAGATATCCGGGTGCAATGGCAATTTGATCTTTATCTGTACTCACCGTAGTTTCAAAAGTTATCCAATCAGAATCATTTCTGAGATAAGTATTGCCTCTGGCTTTTAAATCTGTTTGCTCTGCCATTCGCTCTTTTGGTGGCAAATTATACTTTTCTCTTAATTGTGTATCGCTGATTTCACTGTCTGCAGAATACCCCAACATCGGAAAAATAAAATTGTTGATGAAAGTTCCATTTTTTAAAACCGGTGAATTGTTTTTCAAAATAGAATTGGGTTTATTTTTAATCGTAAAATGTAAATCTGCTGTTTTTCCACTATCCAAAGGTTGATCAAATCGATAAAAACTAAATCCATAAACGGTATCTTTTGACAAAAATTTGGCGCCTTCAATTTCAATCTCATTTAGGTAATCTTCATCAAAAGAAATCAATATACTATCTACAGCTTGTGCATTTTTATTTTCTAAAACATATTTCCCTTTGGCTTCAAAATCTCTTGTTTTTGGATATAAATCCATATCCACTTTTACATCTACAATTCGCGGAAGAGTCAAATCTTCATAAGTTTTATATTTCTTTTCATATTCCACTCGCATCAATTCTTTGTCTTTAGAAGAATAATATGGATTTTGAATTTTATATACATAATAAATATAGCTCCCAATACTTATAAATCCTATTAAACAAAGCACAGCAGGAATAATCACCACAGGTTTTGCTCGTTTTTTAGCAAAATGAAATCTTTCTTTAAATCTGAAAACTCCTCTTCTCCAAAACAGTAAAGTTAATCCGCTGAGGAATCCGATAAATAACAGCCAATAAACTGCATATAAAAAATACTTAGGTAAATCACTTCCAAATCCGTTTAAGTCAGAATATCCTATATAAAATAAACGGTTAAAGAAAAATATAGACAATTCTACTCCTAATTTTCCATAAAAATCTCCAAAGAGATAAAAAATCAATAAGACAAAAAACCCGATAATATAATTTCCAAAAACAGTTTGCACGGCTAAAGCCAATCCTCCCCAAATTACATAAGAAATTAAGCTGATGCCCAATAAGCGTTTGAGATATAATCCGATTTCCAAGTCAAAATATCCATTAGAAATTTGGATAATAATTCCGCTAATCATCACCAATAACAATAAGCTTGCTTGAAAGAGAATTAATGCAAAGTATTTTGAGTTAAAAAACACCCAGTTTGGCGTTGGTGTGGAATCTATTAATGTATCCATCTTTGACAAACTTCCGCGATGAACCAATAATCCTGCGCCTAAAAAAGTCAATAAGATGATAAAAAATTCAAGACTGAATTCATTTCTAAGCATTCTTGAAGTAACCGGGAGAATTTTTGTACCATACATGCTGTTGGAAAAAACACTGTCCAAAATCATGATAATTACGCCAATTACCATTAAAATCAACAGAATTCGATTTTTAATTAAATATTTAAATTCCATTTTGGTGAAACTCCAAATATTACTCCACTGAGATTTTAAAGAATAGTCATAATTTACTTTTGGTAATTCAATTTTAAATAAGCCCACAAAGTTATTTTTGACCAAACGTTTTCCTTTTGGTTTTTTCCAGAAATTTAAACTTATCGGATTTTGAGAAAACTGAAATAATTTCCCTAATAAAACCAAGAAAAAAGCTGCAATTCCCAACCAAATCAATCGGTTGAAAATATAGTATTTCTCTACCGGTAAATTGTTGGTGTTATAATCATTGATTGTCCAATATTCTGTATAATAACTCAAAGCAGACAATCCTGAAGGATCTATTAAGGCTGCAATTTCTTTATTGTCTAATTCTGATGATAATCCTGACATTAAGCTAATAATGATTACCAAAGCAATGGTTACAGCAAATCCGGTGTAAACACTTCTGGATATTGTGGTTACCGCAAAAATAATTGCGCCCATCAAAAGCATATTGGGAATTACATTTAACAAATAAGATTGAGCATAATTCCAAAAATAATTCGGCCCTAACAATTCCTGATTTCCAAAAGGCATAAGTGTGGCAAAATACATTCCCAAACCTATGAATATACTAATCAGCAAAGTGATTAGAAATCCACTCCAGAATTTCCCCATCAAATAACTGGTTTTTGTAAATGGATAGGAAAAGAAAATTTGATGAGCATTGTATTTAAAATCTCGATAAATTCCTGCTCCAATAATTGTGGGAAACAAAAAATAAAGCAATTGATGCGTTCCCTCCAACAAAACACTGATCATCATCGGAGAATTCATCTTGGTCAAAGAAGTGCTGGTTACCACCAAAGCATCAAAAAAACCTATGGAACTTCCCATGATAAAAAAGCCAAGGAAGAAGAATATTGCAGTGTAAAGATAAAATTGCCAAGTACCAAACCAACGTTTGAATTCGAAAGAAAAAATAGTTTTAAACATAGTTTAGTCGTTTTTTAAAGCGTTGAAATAAACATCTTCTAAATCCGGTTCTACCTGAGCAAATCCTCTTTCTGTTAAAGGTTTTTCTGAATAAACTCTAATGTTTAAAGAGTTATCTTGGTTGTAATTTGTAGATAAAATATTTAATTCTTTATCTAATTTTTCTGCTTCTTCGCGTTGTAGTGTTTTTTTCCAAATAAATCCGTTTAATTTTTCTTGTGCTTTTAACGGAGTAGTTTTATCTAAAATTCTTCCTCCGTTTAAAATAGCCATATCATGACAAAGTTCTTTTACATCATCAACAATATGAGTAGAGAAAATCACGGTATTGTCTGTTCCGATTTCTCTTAGAACATTTAAAAACCTATGTCTTTCTGCGGGGTCTAATCCGGCGGTGGGTTCATCAACAATAATTAGTTTCGGATCATTTAAAAGCAATTGTGCAATTCCAAAACGCTGCTTCATCCCTCCGGAGTAACGACTTACGCTTTTTTTGCGGACTTCAGAAAGGTTGGTGACTTCTAAAACTTTATCTATTATTTTATTTCTGTCTTTTTTGCTTTCAACTCCTTTTAATCTTGCAAAATATTCTAATAAATTTTCTGCTGACACATTGGGATAAACCCCAAAATCTTGCGGCAAATAACCCAATATTTTTCTGAATTCAGTTTGTTCTTCCAATACATTATAATCTCCAAAATGAATACTCCCCGAATCCGGTTTTTGCAAAGTTGCAATAGTTCTCATCAAAGAAGATTTTCCGGCTCCGTTTGGACCTAAAAGCCCAAACATTCCTGACCCAATTTCTAAACTTAAATTATCGGTAGCTTTCACTCCGTTTTTATAAGTTTTATTAAGATTTTGAATAACTAAATTCATATTTATTAAAATTTTGACGGTTTTATTTCACTTATTTATAAGACGCAAACAAATCTCTTTTGTTACATTTTATTTTTAAAAAAGACACTCTTTAAAGCAAATAAAAAAGCAGCACAAGTTTTTGTACTGCTTTATAATACTGTTTTAATTTTTGAAATCAGCTTTATTTTTTTCCCAAAATTCCACCGATCATATCTCCTAATCCTCCTCCGGATTTTTTATTTCCTCCGCCAAGGACAGAACCTAAAATATTTCCGGCTAAACCTGAAGAATTTCCTCCACCGATAAGATTTCCTAATAAATCATTTATTCCTCCTTCAGAAGAAACATTTCCTGATCCGGCTTGTTTTCCTAATTGTCCCATCACAATTGGCGCAAGCATTGCTATGATTTTAGAAACATTTGCATTAGAAACACCAGTTGTTCTGCTCAGTTGGTTTTCAACAGCTTGTTTTTTATCTCCTAAGATATGTCCTAAAATATTTTCTCCATCTGTAGTGTTTCCCGAATTTAAAAATCCGCCTAAATTATCTAAAATCCCACCATCGTGCTCGTTTAAAGCGCTTAATATTCCGGCTGCTCCTTCTTTTGAAGAAGCATTATTTTTTAACATTCCCAACAAAACAGGGGTAGCAGAATTTACTACAGAAGAAGTGTCTTCTTTTGAGGTTCCTACTTGTTGACTTATTCCATCAATTACTTGTTGACCTAAGTTTCCACTTAGTAAATCAGAGATATTCATTTCAATTAATTTAAGTTGTAAGCTTGCAATTTAATATTTTTTCTTAATAATTCAATTTTATCTACTTTAATTACATGAAAATCAAGCTTTTATTTTTTAAGTTAAACTCCAAACCCAAGATAATTTAAATATATTTGTCTTTAGTTATGTAACTTTAAATTTTTTCTATTTATGAAAATCAAATTTATTTCTTTATTATTTCTTAGTGTATTATTTTTATTTTCTTGTGGAAATAATTCCGAAAAAAAAGAAAATTCTAATTCAGAAAATAATTCAACTTCAATTGAAAATATAGATTCTGAAGAAAAACCTGATATGCATACCAGTCAAAACTCTTTGGATTGGGATGGAACTTACTCCGGAATTTTACCTTGTGCAGATTGCCCGGGAATTGAAACTACTTTAGTTCTTAACAATGACTCTACTTTTCGTTTAAGTTTATTTTATTTAGAAAGAGATTTCCTTACAGAAGAAGAAGGAGAATTTGAATGGGATGATGATGGACAAAGAATATACTTAGAATCTAAAAATGAAAATAATTTCGGTTTTTTTGTAGGCGAAAACTTCCTTTCACAACTTGATGAAGATGGAAATCGCATGACAGGAGAAGAAGCTGATAAACATATTCTGACTAAAGCCATAAAATAAAAGCTTCAATATTATTTTGCTCTCAGCTTTTTGGTTACAGTTACTTTGCCGTTTTCTTCATAAACTTTTACTCTCCCATTCTGGTTGATTAAAA
Source organism: Bacteroidota bacterium (assembly GCA_021793375.1). GTDB lineage: Bacteria > Bacteroidota > Bacteroidia > Flavobacteriales > Flavobacteriaceae > JAJYSO01. Next base: position 44,545 of record JAJYSY010000006.1, read on the forward strand.
CATTGAAATTATCATTTTTGGCATCATATAAAAAAGTAATCAAATAGCTGGGACAATCATGGGCTTTGCAACCGGTGAATTTATAAATATCTCTGTCTGAAACTATTGGAGTTTCTGTGTTGAAGTTTTCAAGGATTTCTTCATAAACCTCTTCTACTATAGGTTTTATACGATCAACAAAATCAGTGTTTTCAAAAATATTTAAATCTTTGTTGACGTATTCTCCTTCATTTTCAGTAATTAAATTCCCGGCTATATTATCTTTTGTAGTTTCCTCTTCTTCCTCTTCTCCTATCACAGTTTCCATTACATTCGGGCTGTCAGCAGATTTCACTTTGTTGCTGTCTTTGCAAGAAATGTTTAAAAAAGAAAAAACTAATATAAGAGGTAAAATAAATGCAAATCGTTTCATCTCAACAAAATATATGGGTTAAACTGTGTTTATATTTTCAAAAATACAAATTTATGACTTTTCTCATTAAGTTAATTAAAAATAAAGTTTGTTGAAAAAATACTGCTTTTGAATTTATTATTCTCCCAATAATTCTTTCATTTTCATTTGCAAACTTCTTCCGCGTAGATTTTTCGCTAAAATTCTTCCTTCTTCATCCAATAGCATATTCGCCGGGATGGATCTGATTTTATACATTTTAGCGATAGGGTCATTCCAAAAACGAAGATTAGAAATCTGATCCCACTCCAATCCGTCTTGCTCTATGGCATTTGTCCAACTTCTTTTATTTCTGTCAAAAGAAACCCCAAGAATATTAAATCCTTTGTCTTGATATTTTTCATATACTTTTACCAAATTCGGATTTTCTCTTCTACAAGGCATACACCAAGCGGCCCAAAAATCTATTAAAGTATATTTTCCTAAAGCTTCTTCTAAAGCAAACTCTTCTCCTTCCGGAGTTTTTGCACTAAAAGTCGGAGCTATATTTCCGATGGCTAAAGGGTCTGTTTTTACATAATCTTTTCCTAATTGTTTTCCGAAACCGGTGGTTTTTAAGTTTTCTGAAAAACCGTCGTAAATTCTTTTTAATTCTTTTACAGAAGAGGTTCTCGTATCGATTAAGTCAGAAAAAACCAATAAATTCACTACGTTTTCCGAATCTTTTTCAAGAAGTTTTCGACGGTAAACTGTGTTTCTGTTGTCCAGCTCTTTTTGTTTTATTCGGAGTTGATTTTTTGCTTTTCGCGTTTTCAATTCTTCTGAAGAAAAAGAATTTTCCATTTTTCTGTATTCTCGTTCTCCTTCATTGATTTTCTGCATATACTCATTCAACTGCTGATTATATTCTCCTCCCTCAACAATTGAACTGTTTAAACTATCTCTGAAAAATTTTATTTTTACCGGTTTATTTTCATTAATAAAGTATATTTTCTCTTTTGATTTGGCTTTTTCTAAACTGAGAACATTGATGGTGTTTTCTTCTCTTTCCGGGAGATCTACAATAATTTTACCTTTTTTTACGGCTACAGTATCTATCGGAATTATTTCATAATTCTCTGTAAGTTCTCCGATATAAACTTGTGTGTTTTCTGCTGTGTTTTGAAATTCAGCTTTCACATATAAATCTGAGTGTTGCTCAAAATCACAAGAAATAAAAACTGTGATAAGTAAAAAAAGATAAAACTTGTTCATTTTATGATGAATGAATTTAATTATCACCTAATAATTCCTCTATTTTTTGTTCTAAAGCCGGACCCCGTAAATTAGTGCCAATAATCACTCCGTCTTCATCTAAAAGAAAACTTGCCGGAATAGCTTTAATATTATATTCTTTTGCAATTGGATCTTGCCAGAATTTTAAGTTCGAAACTTGATTCCAAGGCAAACCATCTTTTTCTATAGCTTCAAGCCACTTATCTTCTGATCTGTCTAAAGAAACTCCCAACACATTAAATCCTTTGTCTTTATATTTATTGTAAACTTTTACAATGTTTGGATTTTCTTTACGACAAGGCAAACACCAAGCTGCCCAAAAATCAACTAAAGTATATTTTCCTAAAGCATCTTCTAAAGCTAATTCTTCTCCTTCAGGAGTTTTTGCCGAAAAAGAAGGTGCTTTATTTCCGATGGCAACTGCTGCAGATCCTTTTATCTCTTTTCCGATTTCTTTTCCTATATAAGTGTTTTTCAACTCTTTGGATAAGTTTTCATAAAGCTCCTGCATTTCATTTTGTGGAACTTGACGCGTGCGCAACATATCACTGAAAATCAAAACCGTAGCCAATTCATTTGGGTTTTCTTCAATTGCTTTTTTGCGGAATTCAGTGTTTTCCATTTCAATTTTTCCTTGCAAATTTCTCATCTGCATTTGCATCTCAGGGTCTTGCATTTCATGTTGATCTAATCCATCTGTAGCTGCAATTATTTTTTCGTTTCCTTTGATTAAAATATCAAAATATTCTTTTAAAAGCTGATTGGATTTCCCGCCTGTTATTTCTGATTTTCTGATTTCTTCTTCATTGATTTTAATATCAACTTTTTGATTTTCGTTGATGAAAATCAGATTACCGTTCACTCCGTCAATTGTCAAAATATTTAATGTTTGAAAATCAACTTTAGGTAATTCTATTTCTATTATTCCATTTTTTACTTCTACGGTATCCAAAGCTATTGGTTGATTTCCTTTTCCTAATTCTGCCAAATAAACTTCTGTACCGTCTTCTATTTCAACTTCTGCTTTTAATAAACGATCTTTATTTGTAGTGTTTGATTCACAAGAGGCTAAAAATAATATTCCTATTGTAAAAATTAGTAGTTTACGCATAATTTGTATTTCTATAATAAAATCAAAGTTAATTATTTCTGATTTGGTTTAAATTATTATCGACTAAAGTATTGTTAAATCAATTGTTTTTACAAGTTTTTTTACTCTAAAAGTTCTTTTAGTTTTCTTTCTAAACTTGCACTTCTCAAGTTTCTTGCAACAATTACTCCTTCTTCATCGATTAAATAATTCATGGGAACAAACCTCACATTATATTTTCTCGCTATGGGATCTTGCCAAAATTTAAGATTTGAAACATGACTCCAAGTTAATCCGTCTTTTTCTATAGCTTTTTGCCAAGAATTTTTATTTCTATCTAAAGAAACACCAATAATATTAAAACCTTGATCGTGATATTTTTCATAAACTTTTACCAGTTTAGGATTTTCAACTCTACAAGGTCTGCACCAAGCAGCCCAAAACTCTACTAAAGTATATTTTCCTTTTACTTCTTCAAGCGATAACATTTTCCCTTCCGGAGTTGGCCCTTCAAAATCCGGAGCTTTATCGCCAATATTTAACATTTTTGCTTGTGAAGTTGTTGTTTTTACCTCAACTGAATTATTTTCTTTTTCAGAAAAATTCATAGAAATTAATCCCAATCCTAAAATCATTGAAAAACCTAAGGAAAAAATAAGTAGTTTTTGCATTGTTATCAAGCTTTTGTTTTTCAGAAACAGTTGAACAATTTACAATTATACATCTTTCAGAAATACTTTTCTGTCTCAATAGTTACAATTAAGAATTTTTAAAGATTTCTTTTTTCTGATAGTTTAAAAAAACATAAAGGTTTTTTTATATCAAAAAAGCAGATGATTTCTATGAAAAACATCTGCTTTATTTTTTATAAAATAGTAGAAATTATTAATCCAATAATTCTTTTATTTTTTGCTTGAGCTCTTCTCCTTTTAATTTTTTGGCGATTACTTTTCCATTTTCATCCAATAAAAAACTATAAGGAATAGAAGTCACGCCATAAGCTCTCACAATTTCATCTTGCCAATGATTAAGGTTGGAAACTTGCTCCCAATTCATGCCAAAATCTTTAATTGCATATTTCCATTCTGCTTCATCATTATCTATTGAAACTCCAATCATATTTAATCCTTTGTCATGGTATTCTTCATAAACTTCTACAACATTTGGCATTTCTTCATGACAATTCGGACACCAAGAAGCCCAAAATTCCACTAAAGTATATTTTCCTTTTTTATCTAAAATATCTTGTAGTGAAATTTCTTTTCCTTCCGGATTTTTTGCTGTAAATATAGGAGCGACATCTCCTACTTCTACGCCTTTTGGCGGAACGATAGCATGTGCTAATTCTTGTCCAATAAAACTGTTTTGAATTTCTTCGCTCAAGCTGTAGTAAGCTTTTTCTAATTTTTCCGGAGAAATTGCTCTTGAACTTAATAAATCTGCTAAAATATAAGCAGAAGATAAGGCATTAGGATGATTTTCAATAGCTTCTCTTCTGTAAGTTGTTAAATCTTCTCCTGCTCTTTTTTCTGCTTCTCTTAAAATATTTTGCACTTCAGGGTCTTTAAGCTCTTCAACCGAATATTCATTGGTCATTTGCTGCACTCTGTTTTCTACTTCATTTGTAAAAGCCATATATTCTACAAATAAAGTATTGGCTTCTCCGGCTTCAATTTCAGGATCATTTACCAAGAAATTTCCTCCATCTCTCATCACGGTCATTTTCATGGATTCCGCTTCATTGATAAAGTAAATAACCCCGTTGACGCCTTCTATATTAATACTGCTTAAAGTTTGATAATCTCTTTCCGGAAAGGAAAAAACAAATTCCTTGTTTTTAATGGTTAAAGTATCTAAAGCCACCACTTTATTTCCTTCTCCATACTCAGAAATTATAACAGGAGTTCCATCTGAAATGTTTTCTACTTTTGCAGTTAACGTATTTCCGGATTGACTTTTTACATTTTGACAAGAAACAAATAGTAAACCCAGAATAAATACAAAAATCTTATTCATATTTTTATTGTTTTATTTCGCAAATATAGCAGAATGCTTATGAAAAATCAGCAATTACCTGCTGAATTAAAGTTATTTAAGAGATTTTAAATTCCACTTAATATATTTTGATATTCTTTTGTGTTTTTTAGTATTTCAACTGCTTTTTGTACTTCGGCGTTATGTTTTAAAGTATGCTGATAATACCCCGTTTCATAAGCATATCTTTTTAAAATCTCATCGGTGAGCTGTTGTTTTATTTGAATTTTATTTTCTTCTATTTCCTGCTCTTGCAGCTGATTTATTTTTTTCATAAAGGATTCATATTCCGGTGTTATTTTCTTTTTTAAATCCGTTTCTGACATTTTTTCAAAAGCTTTTTCAAAGTCTTTTTCTATTGCTGTTTTATACTGAAAATCAATATCTTTTAAGTATTTTTCAAATTGTTTATATTCTTTTTCTGTCAATTGAAAATCTTCAATGTTTTTTAAATTATGACTGTAATAATAATCTGTGGCAAAATCAAAAATTACATTTTGTTTTAAAAGTTCTTCTGTAACTCCACTGATTTCTGAGGTTTCTAATTTTATATCCGGAATTACCCCTCCGGCGTCATAAACAGTTCTTCCATTTTTGGTTTTAAATGCCTTATAATCTTCTGTTTTAGCCCTCAAAGGATTTCCTTCTTCATCTCTTTCTCCATAATCCAATGCTTGAATACAACGCCCGCTCGGAGTGAAATACCTGGAAATTGTCAGTTTCATTTGTGTGCCATATTTTAAAGGACGAACTCTTTGCACCAAACCTTTTCCAAAACTCTGTGCGCCAATTACCACTCCTCTGTCCAAATCTTGTAAACTTCCTGCCACAATTTCACTGGCTGAAGCAGAATGTGCATTGACCAACACCGCCACAGGAATTTCTGTATCCACAGGTTCTTTTTGTGTTACATAAGTTTTGTTGTAATCTTCCACAATAGATTCTGTGGAAACAATCAATTGGTTTTTAGGCAAAAAGAGGTTAGAAATATTTACAGCTTCTGTCAACAATCCTCCCGGATTTCCTCTTAAATCCAAGATGATTTTTTCTGCTCCTTGTGCTTTTAAATCTTTTAAAGCATTTTCTACTTCTTGAGCAGCTGTTCTTCCAAATTCTGTCAAACGGATATACCCGATTTCTTCTTCAAAAAGCTTATAAAAAGGAACTAATTTTTGCTTTACATTTTCTCTTTTTAAGGTGGTTGTTTTTGTTTCTCCTTGTCTTTTAAACAATAATTCTACTGAAGTTCCGGGTGCTCCTTTTAATAATTCTCCGGCATCATCATGAAAATCTGCCACCAAAGTTTCTCCTATTTTTATCAATTCATCTCCGGCTTTTAAACCTGCTCGATCTGCTGGTAAATCTTCAAAAACTTCTTTGATCAAGATTTTATCTTCATGATTTTGAATATCCGCTCCAATTCCGGTGTAATTTCCTGACCTCGACAAACGTGCTTCTTTGATGTCTTGAGCATTCCAAAAATTGGTGTAGGGATCTAAATGAGCAAACATAGAATTTATGGCTACATCCATCAATTCTCCCGGATTTACCTCATCTACATAATTTAGATTGATTTGTTTATAAGCATCAGTGAATATTTCTATTTGCTTGGCGATTTCAAAAAAATTTGATTTATAAGTTGTACTGGAAGTTGATAAAATCACTATCCCCAACAAAGGAAGCCATAATCTTTTTTTCATGATTTAATTCTTTTTTGAAAGCTTTATTAATAGTTTTTTTACGGCAGAAAAAATCTCAGCAAAATTCTTTTTTTCTTTTCCTGCGTAAACCAACATAATATTATATTTTTTTTCTGTGTTTTGGATTAAATATTTATTTAACCTATAACTCTCTCTTAACTGGCGTTTTAGCTTATTTCGATTTACCGCTTTTTTAAAATTCTTTTTGGGAACAGAAACCCCTACTTTATGTTTTTCTAAAGAAGAAACCGGATAATAAACTAAGCTTATAGGATATTCTTTTAAATATTTTCCTTTGCTAAACAATTCTCTTATTGAAGTGGTTTTTTTTAGCTTTTCTTCTTTTCCAAAACTTTGATCCATATAATTGAGTTAATCAATTCAGCAAAATACAAATTTTTAGGTTTTTAAAACTGTTAAAGAATTAATTATGCTCAACAGGTTTGATTTTATCTTGAATGGATTCTATCACATCTTGAATAGATTTATCCGGATGAATAATATTATTTCTTCCCCAAAAATCTGAATCGCCAAACCCTGAAATATCATCTGACATAATCCAATTGGGTTTTATTTCTGTTAATTCTTCTTTGGCAAAAAAAGGATTTTCTGCCCTATCGGTAATCGCCAATTCTGTGTTTATACTATACCGAGCATTAAAAAGTTTTCCTTTCCAATTGACGCGAACTTTTATCAAAAAACTTCCATAATTAAAAAACCATTTTCCGTTTTTCTCTACATATTCCGCTTGATAATGAGTTTCTAAAGGAGTGACTTTTATTCTTCTGGGTTTTTGAACAACCAACATTTCTGCTGCAGCTTTTCTGTCTTCTATATTTAAACTATAATCAGCTTTTACCAAAGATTTTGTTTTGGCATCTATATATAATTTTCCGTAATACCAAGGTAAATTTTTATCGATTTGCTCAAAATAAATCACATAAATATAACGCCCTTCTAAAGTTGTAGAGTTTTCAAACTCAAATTCAAAAGCATCTAATTCCGATTGGTAAAACAGCATTTCAGGATAAGCTGTTAAGTCTAAAAACATTCCGGTGTAAGGTCCGCCTCTCAATTTTACTGCTAATGTATCCAGCTTATTATAATCGGTTTGTTTTCTACTTTTATAAACTGCTATTTTTCCTTTTTTGCCTTGTATTCTTTTGTTTTTATCAATGTGAACAACTGCTTCGCCCAACATTACATTTCTTCTTCCTCTGTCGATTTGTTCTCTGTAAAAACCGATTAAATTTCCTTGTTCAACAGCTTTATTTTTAAAAGTTTCTTTTACTATTGCTTTAGGATTTGAAGCTTCATAAATTTCGACTTCTTCAAGTTTTTCAGATTTTTCATCAGAAGAATTTAAGGTGATTTCAGTGAAACCTTCTTCAAAAAAAGGAAGTTGAACTTTTTTGGTTTCATATTTTACTTTTGAAAAACGAATTACTGCAGAATTATTTTCTTTTGGAATTTTTAAAGAAAAAACACCATCTGTATTGGTTAATCCTGAAATATTAGTGTTTTCAACAGAAAGATGTACTTCTGAAATCGGCTGATGATTTTGATTAAAAACTTGTCCTTTTACTTCTATATATTTCTGATTTTGAGCTTGAGCAAAAGACAAAGAAATTCCCATCAAAAAGAAAACAACAATTAGAAAGTAATTTTCTAAATTGTTTTTATCCAAAAAAATAGCAGGAGTTTTCATCGCAATGGGATTTACCTCCTAAAGTTAAACATTTTCTGTATGCTGAGCAATTGATTTTTATAAAATCATATCTCGATATTTCACAATGGTGGTATATCCTTTATCTTCAAAATACTTTCTTTCTTCAGATCCTCCTGTTGCCAAAATAAAATCTCCTCCCCAAGCTCCCAAACTTTTGATGATTCTGGGGTAATCTATAAACAAAGCATTTTGCATGCTGTGTAATTCCAACACATCAGAAATTAATCTTTCATGTTCTTCAATCAGTTTTTCAAAAGTAAAAAGATCTTTGGCTTTCAAGATTTCTTCTGTGATTTCTGAAGTTTTTTTAATCCATTTTTCTTTATTTCCTTGATTTAGTTTTTTATATCTGGAAACAGATTCTCTGGTGTTTTGTTTTCTTCCTAAGTGAACAAAAAATAAGAAGTTTTTATAATCCGGATTAAAATCAACTTTTTCTATCAAAGGTTTTTCAGCTGATTTTCTTTGGTATAAAATCGGAGAAGAATTTTGCGCGCAAGCAATATCATAAGCACTTCCTCCAAAAGTTTTATCAGATAATTCAAAAGCGTCAACTTTTGCCCACGCAGCTAAGTTATTTAATAAAGTAGAAGAAGATCCCAATCCCCAGATTTGCGGAAATTCTAATCTGCTTTTAAAAATATATCCTTTTTTCTGAAATAATTCCGGATTCATTTTTAAAAGTTCGTTGAAAATTTGTACTAATCGCTGAGCTGTTTTTTCTTCTTGAAATTCTGATTGATAAGGCAAATTTTTTATTTCATCTTCTTCAATTGTAAAAATAGCTTCAAACCAAAGTTTTCCTTCATCGGTATAACTTTCCCAAATAATTTCGGGTTCATCCATTGTTTCTACAGCTAAATTTTGCCCATACTGACAAGGTAAAGCCAATGCTTTTGCGCCATCAATTACTAAATATTCTGAGGTGAGTAAAAGTTTTCCGTTGCTATGAAAATGCTGTTGCATATTTATTTTCTTAATTTTTCTAATTCTCTTAAAACTGCACTATGCGAAACCACGTTAGTTTTAAAATGTTCTACAATTTTTTCTCTTTCAACAGCTGTGGCTTCATATTGATTTAAAATATTCATCAAATGCATTTTCATATGTCCCTCTTGAATTCCGGTGGTTACCAAAGAGCGAATTGCTCCGAAATTTTGTGCTAATCCTGCCACAGCGGTGATTTTCATCAATTCTTTTGCAGATGGATTTTTCAACATTTCCAAAGCTAATTTCACCATAGGATGTAAACTTGTTAATCCTCCTACTGTTCCTAAAGCCAAAGGAATTTCTATCCAAAATTTAAAAATTCCATCTTTGATTTCTGCGGAAGTCAAACTGGAGTAATTTCCATCTTTTGCAGCATAAGCGTGCGCACAAGCTTCTATTGCTCTAAAATCATTTCCCGTAGCCAAAACCACTGCATCAATTCCATTCATAATTCCTTTGTTGTGTGTTACTGCACGCAAAGGTTCTACTTTGGCAATTTGTATGGCCTCTACAAATCTTTCTGCAAATTCTTGTGCTTCAACAGGATTTTTCATCAAGTTTTCAATAGATGTAGAAACCTCAGCTCTCACCAAACATTCTTCTACATAATTTGATAAAATAGACATCACTATTTTTATCGGATTATTTTTAAAATAAGAATTTTGATCTGCGAGATTTTCAAAGGTTTTTGCTATTTGTTCTAAACAAGAATTGATGAAATTTGCTCCCATTGCATCAACTGTTTCAAAACTACAATCCAGTTGATAATAGTTTTTAAGCTTTTCAGTTTTATTCTGCAATTTGACTGCTAATAATCCTCCTCCTCTTTTTTCCATGTTTTGCGTTAGCTCCTTGGTAGAAGAAATCAGATTTTCTTTGTTTTCTTCAAAAAAAGCAGTCAGTTTTTCCGGATCTCCAGCATACATAAAATGTACTTGTCCGCTTTTGATGGTGTTGATGACTTCAGCTTTAAATCCACCTTTATTTTGCCAAAATTTCGCGGCTTTACTTGCTGCAGCAACCACAGAACTTTCTTCAATCGCCATGGGAATCACATAGGCTTTTCCGTTGATTTTAAAATTTGGGGCAATTCCAAAAGGTAAATAATAATTAGAAAGTGTATTCTCGCTAAATTCATCGTGTAATTGTTGAAGTTTTTTATCACGATTCCAATATAATTCTAATAATTCTTTTGCTTTTTGGGCGTTTTGAAAATAATTTTTTGTCAACCATGCTATTTTCTCTTCTTTTGAAAGCTTTGAAAATCCTGAAATATATTCCATATAAAACTGATGAAATTTGTAAAACTGCAAAGTTACTATTTTTAATCAAGCTTATCTTTATGTAAAAAATTTAAGCTGATTTTTTTATATAAAGCTTTATTCTTATTTCTCTGTCAAAGAGATCTTTCTTTGCATTAATTTTTCCTTCCTTACTATGTAGTTGTTTTTTTAACGATAAAAAACTATACTTTTTGCGGTATTTTTAGTAAAATTGACGAATTGAATTTTATAAATATTTTTATGAGGGTCTTTTCTTTCTGTTTAACGCTTTTTTTATTGACTACCGGAGTGGTTAATGCTCAGAAAAAAAGCATTGAATTATCTGATATTTGGCATAAAAATACTTTTGGCCAAGAATATTTGGAAGCTTTGCGCTCTTTAAACAACGGAGAAGAGTATGCTGTGATGAATTTTGATAAGAATTCAAAAAATATCAGCGTAGATGCTTTTAGTTATAAAACCGGAGAGAAAACAAAAACACTGATAAATTCTAATGAAATTTCAGGATTGGATTATTTTCAATCTTATGAATTTAATGCAGAAGAATCTGCAGTTATTTTAGGCAAAGACATTGAATCTATTTATCGACATTCGCGAAAAGGAATTTATTTTGTTTATGATTTAAAAACAAAATCCTTAACGCAAATCAGCGAACATAAAATCTCTGAACCTACTTTTTCTCCGGATGGAAAAAAAATAGCTTTTGCTTATCAAAACAATCTTTTTGTAAAAGATTTATCTGCAGATAAAACTTTACAACTCACAAAAGATGGAGAAAGAAATAAAATTATCAACGGAACAACAGATTGGGTTTATGAAGAAGAGTTTGCTTTTACCAGGGCTTTTGAATGGAGTCCGGATAGCAAAAAAATAGGTTTTTTAAAATTTGATGAATCCGAAGTTCCGGAAATGAGTATGGATTATTATGGAAATTCTCCTCACGAACAACTGTACCCGGAAGCTTATAATTTTAAATATCCAAAAGCAGGAGACCCCAATTCAAAAATCAGCTTGCATATTTATGATTTAAACTCAGAAAATTCTGCTGCTGTTGAATTTGAAAAAAAATATGAGTATTTACCAAGAATAAAATGGACAAAAGATAAAGACATCTTAAGTGTTCAAGCGATGAATCGCCATCAAAATGATTTGGATTTAATTTTTGTAAATGCAAAAGACAATTCTACACAAATCATTCTTAATGAAAAAGATAAAAACTATATCGATATCACAGATGATTTGATGTTTTTAGCTGATAACAGCTTTTTTTGGACCAGCGAAAAAGATAATTGGAATCATATTTATCATTATGATAAAACCGGAAAATTGTTAAATCAAATCACTAAAGGAGATTGGGAAGTAACTCAGTTTTATGGATTTGATGAGCAAAAAAAACAACTCTATTATCAAAGCACAGAAGAAGGAAGCATCAACAGAGGAATTTACAGCATTAAGATAAACGGAAAAAAGAAAAATAAACTTTCTCAACACACAGGAACAAATCAGGCTGATTTCAGTAAAGGTTTTAAGTATTTCATCAATATTTATAACAATGTGGACAGGCCGAATTTATATACTGTTCACGCTACTGCAAACAACAAAGAAATCCGTGTTATTGAAGACAATCAAGCTTTGATTGATAAACTTCAAAACTATAATCTTTCAGAAAAAGAAATCTCTACTATTTCCATCAACGGAAATGATTTGAATATGTGGATGATAAAACCCACAGATTTTGATCCTGAAAAAAAATATCCATTGTTTTTGTATCAATATTCCGGTCCGGGTTCTCAACAAGTTTCCAATTCTTTTCATTCTGCAAATGATTTTTGGTATCAAATGTTAGCAGATCAAGGTTATATTATAGCTTGTGTTGATGGAAGAGGAACAGGTTTTAAAGGAGCAGATTTCAAAAAAACAACACAGCTGGAATTAGGAAAATATGAAGTTGAAGATCAAATTGCTGTAGCAGAAAAATTAGGAAAAGAGAATTATATCGACGCAGATAGAATCGGGATTTGGGGATGGAGCTATGGCGGATTTATGTCTTCTAATGCTTTATTGCAAGCTCCTGATGTTTTTGAAATGGCTATTGCTGTTGCTCCGGTAACCAGTTGGAGGTTTTACGACACCGTTTATACTGAACGATTTATGAAAACTCCTCAAGAAAATCCTGATGGATATGATAATAATTCGCCAATTACGCATGTCAATAACTTAAAAGGAAAATTACTTTTAGTTCACGGCAGTGGAGATGATAATGTTCATGTGCAAAATACTATGCAAATGGTGGAAGCACTTATTCAAGCCAACAAACAATTCGATTGGTTGATTTATCCTGATAATGACCACGGAATATATGGTGGAAACACGCGTTATCATCTTTATCAAAAAATGACAGATTTTATTTTAGAAAATTTATAAACCAACAAAAATTTAAAATTCAATGAATCAAACTATTCAAACAGAAAGAAAAGAGATTTTCGGACATCCCGTAGGATTGTTCATTTTGTTTTTCACAGAAATGTGGGAGCGTTTTTCCTATTACGGAATGCGTGGTATTTTAACTTTATATATTGCTGCTTCAGCATCTGCAGCAGATCCCGGTTTAGGCTGGAATAGTAAAGATGCACTTTGGCTGTATGGTTGGTACACCATGTTGGTTTATGTGGCTTCCATTCCCGGTGGATGGGTGGCCGACAAATTTTTAGGCCAAAAAAGAACCGTAATGTTAGGAGGTTTCCTCTTGTGTTTAGGACACGGAATTTTAGCCATCCCACAAGATTGGGCTTTCTTTACCGGTTTAGGACTTATTATTTTAGGAGTTGGAGGTTTAAAACCCAATATTTCTACAATGGTAGGTGGTTTATATAAACCCGGAGATGTAAGAAGAGATAGTGGATTTACCATTTTCTATATCGGTATTAATATCGGAGCATTAATGGCGAGTATTACAGTTGGTTTGGTTGCACATTATTACGGATGGCATTATGGGTTTGGTTTAGCCGGAATTGGAATGCTGTTAGGACAAATTGTTTTCTTAAGCGGACAAAAACACCTCAAAGGAGTTGGAGAATTCTCAGGCGGAGATAAAGTAAGCCCGGAAGAAAGAGAAGCTGCTAAACGACCATTAACCAAGGTAGAAAAAGACAGAGTTGTAGTATTATTGATTTCCTTCTTAATTATTATCGTTTTCTGGGGAGCCTTTGAACAAGCCGGAGGATTGATGAATTTATATACAGACTTAAAAGTTGATCGACATATTGGATTAAGTTTCTTAGAAGAAATCCCTGCTGCAGTATTTCAAGGCTTGAACTCTGCTTATATCATTATTTTTGGTACTGCTGTTGGTAGTTTCTGGGTTTGGTGGAAAAAACGAGGCCGTGAAGCTTCTGCTATTTTTAAAATGGCAGTAGGAACAATAATCATGGGATTAGGATTTATTTTCATGTATTTCGCTTCTATTGAAGCTTCTTCTGAAAGCTTTGGAAAAGCTGCTATGACATGGATTTTATTAGCTTATTTATTCCATACCATAGGAGAATTATGTGCTTCTCCGGTTGCGCTTTCTTTTATTACAAAGTTAGCTCCGCTGAAATATGCTTCTATTATGATGGGATTATTCTTTGCTTCTTCTGGATTCGGAAACAAATTAGCCGGAAGTATTGGAGAGGTTTCTCAGTTAGAACCTTATTCTGCTGAAGTGGTTACAGCTAAAGAAAATTTGATTCCATTTATGGAAAAAGAGCCTATTAAATCTTTAGATGAAAATGGTGAACCCATAGATATTGAAGATTATCCTATCAATCAAGATAAAGCATTTAACTTAAAAACCATCGTTTTCTTAAAAGATGGGGAAATCAACTTTAAAGAATATGAAACCGGAGATGATGTTTCTTCTTTCATTGTTTTATCTTCAGAAAACAAAGATGATCTTAAAAATGTTTTAGAAGAAGATCAAATCGATGAACAAAATCCTTATCACTCCAGAATATTATTTGAAAAAGATGATGATGCCAGAGGAATTCCTGAAAATATCGGAGACGGAAAAGACTATTCTGCCACTTTTGTAATTGAAGAATACCAAAACAAACAAGAAAAGAAAACTTTCTTGGGGTTAGTTATTTTCACTGTTGCTTTCGGATTGTTATTAATGGTATTTTTAAAGAAGCTTAAAGCTTTAACACACGGCGCTGAAGATGCAGAAGAAGGAGAAATGGAACAAGAAAACTTTGAACTTGGCAGCACTGATTTGAATGAATAATTTCTTAATCCTCTGCTTTTAAAAATCCTTAAAAAATGCTCTTACAAAACAAATAATTTTGTGAGGGCGTTTTTTAATTTTATTCAGTTTATATATGCCAAAAGAGAAAAAATCATTTTTTAAAACCATCGGCTCTCTTCATAAAAACTTCTGGATAGCCAGCTTTATGGAATTGATGGAACGTTGGGCATGGTATGGAATTTACACCCTGTTTGGAATTTATTTAGTCGGCTCAACAGATGTGGGAGGTTTAGGTTTTGACCATATTCAAAAAGGAAGAATTATGGGAAATATTGTTGGAATTCTTTATTTCCTTCCTCTAATCTTTGGTGTTATTGCCGATAGGATTGGTTATAAACTCTCATTGGCAATTTCCTATATCATTATGATTGTAGGGTATTATCTCTTAGGAGAAATGACCAGTTATTGGGGCGTATATTCTGCTTTTTTATTGGTTGCCATCGGAGCTGCTTTTTTCAAACCTGTTGCTTCTGCCATCGTAGCAAGAGTTACTGATGAATCTACAGGAACAATTGGTTTTGGAATATTTTATATGATGGTAAATATCGGCGGATTTATAGGGCCGGCGATGTCTTCTTCCTTACGAACAAAATTTGGATGGAAAATAATCTTTATCCAAGCTTCTATCGTAATTGCCGTCAACCTTTTGACTTTACTTTTCTTTTATAAAGAAGAAAAATTCGAAAAACCTAAAGACACCATAGGAAAAGCTTTAAAAGAATCCATTCTCAATATCTTTAAAGCCTTAAAAGATGTCAGATTAAGTATTTTATTAATCTTGATGATTGGTTTTTGGACCATGTTTAATCAGTTGTTCAATACTTTACCAAACTTTATTGAAGATTGGGTAAACTCTCAAATCCTCAGCAATTGGATTAATGAAAATTTCCCGAGATTAGGAAGTGTTTTCACCCAAGACGGACAAGTAAAACCGGAATGGTTTACAAACTTAGATTCTTTCATGATTATACTTTTTCAAGTGATTGTTTCTTTTTTTGTAACCCGAATCGGACAAATAAATTCTGTAATTCGTGGCGCTATTATTGCCACTATCGGAGTGGGATTAACTTTTTATTTTGGCAGTGTTTGGTTTACCATTATCGGAACCATGATTTTTGCCATCGGAGAAATGATGTCAAGTCCAACAGTTTCATCTTTTATTGCTTTGATCACCCCAAAAGGAAAAGAAGGGTTATACCAAGGAACATATTTTCTGCCGGTAGGCGTAAGTTATTTTGTAACGAGTTTTATTTCAGGAGATTTATACCAAAAATGGTCTGATAAACTCAGTTTATTACAAAAAGAAATGAGCAATAGAAATATTGAAATGCCTGAAGTGGTAACCAAAGAAAAATTTATTGAAGTAGGTGCAGAAGCTTTACAAATGCCAATTGTTGATTTTGAAAATCAATTTGATTTAAAAGTTGAAGGCAAAATCGATTGGAGGGTAGTTGGAGATAACTTTAATGAATTTGCTTCTTCCAAAGAAATTGATGTTTCTCATATTCATTTGCCTTTATCAAAAAATGAATATTTCGCTTTAGCCGAACAAAAATTAGAAATGACACATTGGGAAATGACAGAGATGCTTTGGGAAACTTATCAACCCAACAAAATTTGGTATGTAATTGTCGGAATTGGTGTTTTCTCTATTCTTACTTTAAAAGCATATCAAAAACTTGTTATCGGCTCAGATGAATCAAAATTAACACATAAATAAACAATATAAGATTGAGTTTTAATTTTTTAGCTTTAAAATTCAAAAAAACTTCTTAATTTTCAGCCCTAAATAAAAAATATGACACCAGAAGAAAAAGCCTTACAACAGAAAAGCATTTTTGACAGTAAAGTCCTGGGGCATCCTGCCGGACTTTTTGTTTTGTTCTTTACCGAAATGTGGGAGCGTTTTTCCTTTTATGGAATGCGCGTTTTATTAATCAACTTTTTAACCATTGCCGCCATTGGAAGTAATCCGGGTTGGGAATGGTCTAAAGAAAATGCAGGAGCGCTTTTCGGAACTTATGCCGGTTTGCTTTATTTAACTCCAATTGTGGGAGGATGGATTGCCGACAAAAAATTAGGATATCGCGTTGCTGTGGTTATCGGATGTTTAATCATGACCTTAGGACACGCTTCAATGGCTTTTGAAACAGAGCTTTCATTATATTTAGGCTTGGCTTTCCTGGTTATTGGAACAGGTTTTTTTAAACCTAATATCACCTCTATTCTTTCTGAAATGTATGATTATTTACCGGAGAAAAAAGATTCTGCTTACACCATTTTTTATATGGGCGTAAACTCAGGGGCTTTCTTTGGAATGATGCTTTGCGGATATTTAGCAGAAAAAGTAGGTTGGTCTTGGGGATTCGGATTAGCAGGAATTTTCATGCTTTTCGGAACTCTTCAGTTTTGGTTGGCCAAACCTTTGTTTGGAGGAATTGGCGGAAAACCAAAATCTAAAAAAGAATTGGCTTTAGAAGAAAAAGAAGGTAAAGCAGAAAAGAAAAATTATAAAGAAAATAAATTCACCACAATCGATAAGGTTTTAATTGTGATAACCGCCATAATCGGATTATTTTATTTGTTAGATGACCCCTTATCAAAAATTGGAAACATCAATATTCTTCCGCGTGAATTTATCTTTCCAAAAGAGATTTTATCAGGCCCATTAGTGATTACCTTAATCGGACTTGCTTTATTCCTGTTCTTAATCATCAGTCGTCTTAAACGTTATGAAACAGTAGTCAGAGATCGAATGATTGCTGTGATTATCTTTGCGTTTTTTACTGTGTTGTTCTTTATTCCATTTGAACAAGCAGCTACTTCAATGGTATTATTCGCAAGAGATTATACCAACAGAGTAATGACAGGAAATGCCGCGCTGATGTTTAATATTTTCAACGGATTATTAACTGTTATCCCCTTGGGAATTGTAACTTGGGTATTGATTTTATTAAAAAAGAAAACATTTGCTAAAATCCCGGGAAGTAATATTGTTTTGGCAGTTTGCTTTTTATTTATGTGGGGATTAGCAGGATGGATGCTTTTTCAAGACTTTAATTCCACTTCTTATGAAGTAAAATACGAAGCTGTAGCTATTGAAGAAACAGTAGATGGAGAAAAAGTAATCAACTATGAAGCCATCACCCCTGAAAGACCTTTAGCAGAAGGAGAAACTGCTGTAATGGCAACACTGGATTTCAGCACCAGTGATGATTTGAAAATCGGAGAAACTGTTTCTGCTCACGAAGAATTAGGAAAATTTGTTTACTTAAATGAAGACAAAGCCAAAAGCTTAGAAAACGATTATGTCAAACAAGGAGAACCTTCTCAAATTATACATGGAGAAGTAGCCGAAATAAAAGAAAGTGAAGTTGAAATCACCACTTCTTGGTTTAGTATTCTCAACTCTTTCTTTATTATTGCTTTTGCTTCTTTCTTCTCAAAATGGTGGGAAAGCAAATACAATCCTTCTGCCGCAATGAAATATGGTTTAGGATTGGTGGTAATGTCTGTTGGATTTGGAGTCTTGGCTTATGGTTCAAGTTTTATTCCTGCAGGAACTCCGGCCGGAGTTGTCAGGGTTAGCATGGTTTGGCTTATTTTAGCTTACCTTTTCCACACTTTAGGAGAACTTTGCCTCTCTCCCGTTGGATTATCTTATGTCAGTAAATTAGTTCCCGGCAGAATGATTGCCTTAATGTTTGGAATGTGGTATTTAGCTATCGCCATCGGAAATAAAGTAGCCGCTTCCTTAGGGGGAATGGTAGATGAAATTCAAGAAGAATACAGCTTATCAGTTTTCTTCTTAATCTTTACTATTGTTCCGCTTATAGCCGGAATTGTAGTGATGTTGTTGAATCCGTTATTAAAGAAACTAATGCACGGAGTTCGATAATTCTCAATAAGATTTATTCAAAACAAAAACGAGAAACTGCAATTGTAGTTTCTCGTTTTTTATTTTGTTTCATAAAAAAACACCTGTCTTAGGTTTTTACATCCAAAGCATCTCTCAACGCATTTCCGATTAACATAAAAGCCAATACCAAACTCATAATTGCCAATCCGGGAATAATCGCCAAATAAGCTTTTCCTAAAATAATATAACTATAATGTTCTTTGATCATTGCTCCCCAACTTGGAATGGGAGGTTGTGCACCAATTCCCAAAAAACTCAATCCGCTTTCCACTAAAATAGCAGCGGCAAAATTAGCAGCAGAAATCACAATTACCGGTGCCATCACATTAGGTAAAATATGTTGAGTGATAATTCTTAAGTTTTTATATCCCAAAGCGCGAGCTGCCGTTACATATTGCAATTCTTTTACACTCATTACTTGTCCGCGCACTACTCTTGCTACCTCAACCCACATTGTTAATCCCACAGCGATGAAAACCTGCCAAAAACCTTTTCCTAAAGCTAAAGTCATTGCAATTACCAATAATAGAGTAGGAATTGACCAAGTTACATTGATTAACCACATGATAAAATGATCTACTTTTCCGCCATAAAACCCGGCTAAAGCTCCTAAGCTTATTCCTATGATTAAAGAGATCAATACTGCTATAAATCCTATAGATAAAGAAATCCGTGTTCCGATTAATATTCTGCTCAAAAAATCTCTTCCATATTTATCTGTTCCTAAAAGGAATTTCTTCTGATAAATAAATTCTTCTTCAATTTCTTTAGGCGTTAAATTTTCCGGAAAATTTTCTGATAAATTAAATGCTCTATGAATGGTTTCCAATCCTTCTCGAGTAAATAATTCTACAGTTAATTCCTCTTTTTTAAAAGTATAATCAGCAATTGGAATTTCTTCTCCCACTGCTGTTTTTCCATAAAAAAATTGTTTTAATTTATTATTTTTCTCTTCTACTTCATCGGGAATTTTTAACATTTTCACCGAAAAACCCGGAGACATTGAGTGAATAGATAAATGCATTTGATTTGCATTTGTAGAATTGTCTGCCGCTAAAACATACGCAAAAACAGCAATTAACGCACAAAGTAGAATAAAATAAAAACTCAAAACGCCCCATAAATTCTTTTTAAATTTATGGAGCGCCAAACGAGTTAATGAGTTAGCTGTTTTTGCCAAAATTTATTCCTTGGCTTCCGCCATTTTTCGTTGTTGCTCTTCACTTAATTTTAAATCCTCAAGAATATGTATTGCTTCTTCTAAATAAGCATCTTTCTTCAGGTTTTTATGCCAACGTTCTCTTTTCTTGGCCAAGCTGGTATCTACATCAAAACGAGCTATTTCTTCCGGCAAAGATTGATAAGTAAAATCAGTTTCATAATCAGAAATACTTTTGAAATGCTCTGATTTTTCTTTGTTTTCTTTGATTAATTTATCATAAGAATCAAAAGCTAAAGGAAAAGATTTTTTATCTCTTTGACTTTTTACCCATTTTGCATTTTCTTCAATCAAGTTAAATACACTGCTGGTATCTACTCTTTTTTGGCTATTTTCTATAGTTTCTGAAAGATTGGAATAGCCTGTCCATTTTTGATATTTCGCCGGATCGATTTCATCCCAAGGCAAAGGAACTTCTAAATCTCTTTCGCCCACATCGATAAAGCTATATCTGTCCGGAACCACCACATCACTGTGCACTCCTTTTAATTGCGTAGAACCTCCATTGATTCTATAGAATTTTTGAGAAGTGATTTTTATGGATCCCATGTCTCCTAATTTATCATTTCGCATAAAGCGATTTAAATCAATAAACTTTTGAACTGTTCCTTTTCCGTAGGTTTGTTTACTTCCAATTACCACAGCTCTTTCATAATCTTGCATTGCTGCAGCTAAAATTTCTGAAGCTGATGCAGAAAACTCATTGACTAAAATGACTAAAGGTCCATCCCATTCTACCTGTGGATTTTCACTTCTTAAGACTTGTTTTCTTCCATTTCCAAAACGAACTTGAACTACTGGTCCTTTATCCATAAATAATCCGGCAATATCAATTGCAGTGGTTAAAGATCCTCCTCCATTATCTCTTAAATCGATTACCAATCCGTTGATGTTTTGCTTTTTCAGATTTTCAATTTCTTTTTTCATATCTGAAGCTGCATTACGCTGATCATAATCTTCCATATTGAAATAAAATCCGGGAAGTTTTACCACTCCATATTTATGATCATCTTTTTCTGTAATTGCACTTTTTAAGTAAGTTTCTTCTAATTCTACTTTATCTCTGATCAAGTCGATTTCTTTAATCGTTCCATCAACACTTTTTACTGTCAGCGTCACTTTTGTTCCTTTAGGACCTCTGATAAGATTTACCGCATCATTGATAGACATTCCGCTAATGCTAACTGCTTTATCTTCATCTTCTTGTTTTACTTTTTGAATAACATCTCCAACTTTCAGTTCGCCTTGCGTCCATGCCGGTCCTCCGGAAATCAGTTTGGTTACCTTGATGTTTTCAATATCTTTTTGCAATTGTGCACCAATTCCTTCTAAACTTCCCGACATTGCAATATCAAAACGATCTTTATCAGGCGGAGCATAATATCCGGTGTGCGGATCAAATTGATTGGCGATTGTACTTAAATAAATCGATGCCCAATCATCTTTCTTTAAATCCTTGTTGATATCATAAAACTGATCTAAAGAATGTAAAACGCTTTTGCGTGCTTCCTCTTCTAATTCTTCATCTGTTTTTGGTTCGTATTCTTCAACTTCTTCCGCTTCGTCTTTTTCATCAGATTCTGCTTTTTCTTTTTTTGTTTTTTCTTCTTCCTTTAAATCATAATAAGTAGAAAGAACATTAAATTTTAGTTGATTATACCAAACTTCATAACGCTCTTCTTTAGTTTTAGGAAAATCCAAATCATCAAAATCCATTTGAATTTCTTTTTCTTCACTAAAATCAAATGGTTCTTCTAAGATTTCTTTATAGACCTCTTCCATCTCAGCGATTCTTTCTTGAATTCTTTCATAAGTGAGTTCAAAAAAATCTACACTATTATTTTTCATCTGTTGAGGGAGTTCTTTCTTTTGTTCTTCAAACTCTTCAATATCGCTTTGTAAGAAAAAACGTTTTCTTGGGTCTAAGCTTTTCAGATAAATTTCATAAACATTATCGGTAAATTCTGTGTCCAACTCTTTAGGAGAATAATGATAGTTTTCTAACACAAAAGTTACTAACTCCGCCAGAACTTTTTCTTTTTCACTATCTTTTGGATCTATTTTCTTTGTAGTAAAACTGCAAGCCGCCACCGACAGCAACAAGACTAACAAAAATATTATATTATTTCTCTTCATAAATTTATAGCTTCTCATAATTACTGCATTGAAAGATGATTTGCTTTTTTAAACATAGCTAATCATCAATTCTCATACCATTGAGGCGTAAATCTACTATTTTTTTTACACCTATCTTCTTAAATTATCATTAATACCTCATCTATTATCTGTTTTGACAAGCTTCTTTTAATTTTACTATCAACGAATAAAATCTGAAACAAAATAACTTAAAGCTTTTCCTATTTGTGGATTTTCATCCGCATTTGCTTCACATAAATGTAGATAATGAATTTTTTGATTTCCGGAAATTTTTATGAAATTCCTAATCTGATTGATTTCAAATCCACTGGGAGTCATCGCACTGCTCGAAAAGTTTTCTATCGCATCACAATCGATTTCCAAACCATAAGTTTGCTCTAAAAACTGGGTTTCTTTTTGAAATTCTTCTAATTGATTTGATTTTCCTCCTTTGATTAAATCTTCAAATAAACAAATATTGATTTTTTCATCTTTTTCAACTTCATCAAAAATATATTGTGGAGTATAATTTTTATGAATTCCAAACATGGAATATTTTTCTAAATATCCTTCTTTTTTAGCATAACTAAAACCATTTCCACTATGTCTGTAATCTGTTCTTCTCAAATCTGTGTGTGCATCAATATTTAAAACATTGATAGGTTTTTTTAAAGCCAAAGAAGTTCCTTTTATATTTCCATAAGCATTGTTATGCCCACCTCCAATAATGATTGGGATTTTTCCGACTGCAACAATTTTTTGCACAACTTGCGTAACAATTCCATCGATGAATTGCACTAAATCTCCTAATTTCTCTTCAACTTTAAAAGCTTCTTTTGCTAATCTTTCTGCTTCAGCTATTATTTTTGAACAATCTATATGTCCTAAAATCAAACAATTTTCAGGGGTATTATATTGATTGACTTGGATATTTAAAAATGAAGACAAAAAAGAATCCCAAGCTGTTTTTGCTCCGGGTTTTCCAAAATTAGCTCGAATTCCCACATCTTCCGGAATTCCAAAAACAATATATTGAGCAGCGTGATTTTTCAATTCTTCAAAAGAAGAAATCAAACTTAATCTTTCTCCAAACTTTGTTTCTCCGGCTCGAGTATTTGTATAATGTCTTCTGCTTTCTTCTTTAAAAAAGATAAATTTTTCCATTGTTTTTTATGCTTTTTATAATTTATGACAAAGCTTTTCCGGCAAGAAACACTTTTTCAATATGATTACTTCCGAAAGAGTAAGGTAAAAATCCATAAGAAGGAATTTCTTTTGTCAGCAATAAATTGGCCACTTTTCCTTTAGTGATGCTTCCATGAGTTTCACTTAATTCTATTGCATAAGCCGCATTGATTGTAGCTGCATTAATCGCTTCTTCGGGCGTCATTTTCATTTTAATACAAGCCAGAGAAATCACTAAATTCATATTTCCGCTGGGAGTACTTCCCGGATTATAATCCGTTGCTAAAGCTACGGGTAAATCTGCTTCAATCATTTTTCTCACCGGCGCATAAGGAATACTTAAAAACAAAGAACAAGAAGGCAAAGCTACCGGCATGGTTTCAGCGTTTTTTAAAGCTTGAATATCTTCTTCTCTCATCACTTCAAGATGATCTACACTTAAAGCATTATGTTCTATTCCGGCTTGAATTCCGCCAATAGCATTAAATTGATTGACATGAATTTTTCCTCTCAAACCGTGTTTTTGTCCGGCTTCAAGAATTTTGTGGGTGTCTTCTATTGTGAAATATCCTTTTTCGCAGAAAATATCCACATAATCTGCTAAGTTTTCTTCAGCTACTTTTGGCAGCATTTCGTTGACGACTTTATCTACATAAGCTTCCCTGTCGTTTTTAAATTCCGGAGGTAAAGCATGCAACCCTAAAAAACTGGATTTTATGGTAATCGGATAATTTTCTTTTAATTTTTTGATGACTCTAAGCATTTTTAATTCTGCTTCTGTGGTCAATCCATAACCGGATTTTATTTCTACAGCTCCGGTTCCCAACTGCATAATTTCTTTTAAACGCTGCTCTGTTTGTTGATATAATTCTTCTTCAGAAGTTTCTTGTAATTTTTTTGCACTATTTACAATTCCGCCTCCGCGATTTGCGATTTCTTCATAAGTCAAGCCGTTGATTCTGTCCACAAATTCTTGTTCTCTATTTCCTGCATAAACCAAATGTGTATGAGAATCTACCCAAGAAGGAAGCATCATTTTTCCAGTACAATCAATTTCTTCTTCTACTTTTATATCTGGACAATTGTCCATCTCTCCAAAGTCAGCAATTCTTCCATCTTTTACTAATAGCCAAGCATTTTTTAAAGTAGGAAGGGTTTTCATTTCCGCTCCGGAAACTTTTTCTATTCCTGCTGGTCTTACTTGAATTAATTCTTTAATATTCTTAAATAATTTCGTCATTGATTTCTTATTTTTTGAAGAAATCGAAAGTTAATAAAATTTAGGCAATCCCTCTACTTTCAAAACAATATCATCAAAGAAAAAATTCAAATAAAGATATTATTTTTTAACGCCAAACAACCTGACCACAGCAGCTTTTCCAAGATGATTTTTTCCTTCTTTTAAAACTGTTTCTACATTTAAAGCTTCTATAAAATCAAAGTCTTTAAAATCCTGTTTGATTTCTTTTAAATCATAAAGCATTTCTATGTTTTTTGGTCCGCCTGCATGAGGATTAAGTTTTTGATTTTCAATATGTTTTTTGTTGAAAGCTTCTAAAATTAAATATCCTCCGGATTTTATACAAGCAGATAATTTTCTGTGAATCGCTTTTCTATTTTTTGGAAAATGAGCATAAATCAAAGCCATTGCGTCAAAATCTTTTTGACTACATTTAAAGTCTTCTGCAGCAGAAATATGATAAGTTATTTTTACTCCTTTTTCTTTTGCTAAAATTTCTGCTTTCTTTTTTCCTTCTTTACTGGCGTCAAATCCTACTACTTCCCAATCTTTTTCTGCTGCAAAAACAGAATTTCTGCCTTCTCCTTCTGCCGGAAACAAAATTTTACCTTTTGGTAAATCTGCTAATTTCTCTTTTAAATATCGATTAGGATTTTTACCATAAACATAAGTTGAATTAGCATATCTCTCATCCCATTTATTTTTCATTTTCTTGTTTTTAAAACCTATATTTCATAAAAATATACAAGTTGCTTTTCCTAAATTGTAACTTAAGTAGCAATTTGAAAAATCAAAAAACTATGAAATTTCAATTATCTTTGAAACCTATTTAATTTTTAACTCTATGCGTTGGACGCTAAAACCAAAACCTGAAGAAAATAAAGTAAAAGACCTTGCTAAAGTTTTAAACACCTCTGAAACCATAGCTTATTTATTGGTCCAAAGAGAGATAGAAAACTATGAAGATGCAAAATCTTTTTTCAGACCAAGTTTAAAGGATCTTCACAATCCATTTTTGATGAAAGATATGGATAAAGCTGTCAGTCGCATTGAAAAAGCAATCACACAAAAAGAAAATATTTTAATTTATGGCGATTATGATGTAGATGGAACCACCAGCGTGGCGTTGATGGCTACTTTTTTAGAAGATTTTTCTGAAAATATTATCACTTATATTCCGGATAGGTATAAAGAAGGATATGGAATTTCCTTTGCCGGGATTGATTATGCCGCAAAAAATAAAATCGATTTAATCATCGCTTTGGATTGTGGAATTAAAGCCATAGAAAAAGTTGAATACGCCAAAGAAAAAAACATTGATTTCATCATTTGTGATCACCATCAACCCGATGAAAAAATTCCTGATGCGATAGCGGTTTTAAATCCAAAACGCCCGGATTGTGAGTATCCTTTTAAAGAACTTTGTGGTTGTGGAGTGGGTTTTAAATTAATTCAAGCTTTTACACAAAACAGAAAAGAATCTTTTGACAAGCTGATTCCTTATTTAGATTTGGTGGTCACCGCTATTGGAGCTGATATTGTTCCCATCATCGGAGAAAATAGAATTTTAGCTTATCACGGTTTAAAAGTAATCAATTCCAAACCGCGAATTGGTTTTCAAGCTATTATAACACAAACAAAGAAGAAAGAATTAAATATCACCGATGTAGTTTTTATTATCGCTCCGCGAATTAATGCCGCCGGAAGAATGAATCACGCTTTAAAAGCAGTGGATTTATTAAGAGAAAACAACCCCAAAAAAGCTAAAATGCTTGCCAAAGAAATTGAAATATTCAATAAAAATAGAAAAGAAACCGATAAGAAAATCACTGCTGAAGCTTTGCTTCAAATTAAAAAAAACAAAGAAGAAAATCATTTTTCAACCGTAGTTTTTAATCCTGATTGGCATAAAGGTGTAATTGGAATTGTGGCTTCAAGATTGACAGAAGATTATTATCGTCCTACTTTGGTTTTTACAGAAAGTGGAAATTTTTTAACTGCTTCTGCACGTTCTGTAAAAGGATTTAATATTTATAATGCTCTGCTAAAATGTAAAGATTTTATTGAACAATTTGGCGGACATAAATATGCTGCCGGACTTTCTATAAAAAAATCCAATTATAAAAAATTCAAAGAAAAATTTGAAGAAGTAGTTTCTTCAACTATAGATGAAAAACTTTTAAAACCGGAAATTCGAATCGATAAAAAAATAAATTTAGCAAAAATAACTCCTAAGTTTTATTATACGCTTAAACAATTTGCTCCTTTTGGTCCGGGAAATATGCGACCTGTTTTTTTATCGGAAGAAGTAAACTTCTATAAAAATCCAAAACCTATCGGAAAAGAAAAAAAACACTTGAAATGTTTTTTTCAAGTAAAAGATATTTCAACGCCTTTAAATGCTATAGGATTTAATTTAGGTGAAAAATGCACAAGTATTGCCGGAAAATCTTGCGATATTGTTTATTCTTTAGATGAAAACACGTGGAATAAAAAAACTACTTTGCAATTAAAATTAAGAGATTTGCGTTAATTATATTTGTTGGTTAGCAAAAAGATTACCTTTGCTGACACTTTTACAAACCAAATTCTTGAAAATTATTTTTCAAGAAAAGGTTGAAAACCATTATTATGCTTTGGGTTTGGATATTTTTTATCTTATTTGTCTGTGCTTGTCTTGCTATTGACTTATTTGTTTTAAACAAAGAAGATCACGTCATTTCTACACAAGAAGCCGGAAAATGGACCATTTTATGGGTGAGTATTGCTTTGCTTTTTTCCGGAGTCGTTTGGTGGCTTTTTGCACAAGATATTGTAGATAACCACACCAACCTCACTCCTTCCGGAGCTGTTTTAGATTATATCACCGGATATTTGGTGGAGCTTTCTCTTAGTGTGGACAATATTTTTATTATTGCAGTGATTTTTTCTGCTTTTAAAATTCCAGCAAAATTTCAACACCGTGTATTATTTTGGGGAATATTAGGTGCCATGTTTTTCCGCGCCATAATGATTGTTTTTGGTATTGCTTTAATCCAAAGATTTGATTGGATTATTTATGTTTTCGGAATTTTCTTGGTTTATACCGCTTATGCAATGCTAAAAGATGAAGAAGAATCCGATCCTAAAGATTCTTGGATTTATAAAAAGATTTCTAAGATTTTACCAATTACCAATGAAATCCACGGACATAATTTCACCGTTATAAAAAACGGTAGAAAATATGCTACCCCACTACTCTTGGCTTTAATTATTGTGGAATTAACTGATGTAATGTTTGCCTTAGACAGCATTCCTGCCATTTTAGCCATCACCCAAGATGAATTTATTGCTTTCAGTTCTAATATTATGGCAATCTTAGGATTGAGATCTATGTTTTTTTTAGTGGTAGGTTTATTAGAAAAATTCCGATTTATCAATTATAGCTTAGCGGTTATCCTTGGGTTTGTAGGGCTAAAAATGTTGTTTTCAAATGTAATTCATATTTCTTCTTGGATTTCTCTTGTTGTTATTGCTTTG
>JAJYSY010000049.1 GCA_021793375.1 Bacteroidota bacterium
GAAAAAATGTGCTTAAAAGGGCACATTTTTATCATTTTTTGCAAAACGAGGAATTTTAATCTCTCAAACCTTTAAAAAAGAACAAACACGAAAAAACCGCCTCATCGGATAATGAGACGGCTTCTTTATTTATTTAAATTATATGAAAATGGAAAAATTCACTGCTGATAAATTTAAAAATGGTCAATTATTATTGTTTGATAAACCATTAGAATGGACTTCTTTTCAAGTGGTGAATAAAGTGAGATGGTTGATTAGAAAAAGCTGTAATATCAAGAAGATAAAAGTAGGTCATGCAGGAACATTAGATCCTTTGGCTACAGGTTTATTGTTAATTTGTACCGGAAAATTCACTAAAAAAATCCAGGAATTTCAAGGAATGGAAAAAGAATATACCGGAACTTTTACTTTTGGCGGAACCACTCCTTCTTATGATTTGGAAACAGCAATAGATCAAACTTATTCTACAGTTCATTTGACAGAGGAAATGATAGTGAAAAAAACGAAAGATTTCATCGGAGATATTCAACAATATCCCCCGGTTTTTTCCGCGCTTAAAAAAGGAGGAAAACGCTTATATGAATATGCGAGAAGTGGAGAAGAAGTAAAGGTGGATCCGAGAATTATAAATATTTCTAATTTTGAAATTACAAGAGTAGCGCTTCCTGAAGTGGATTTTAGAGTGAGTTGTAGTAAGGGGACTTATATCAGAAGTTTGGCTCATGATTTTGGGGAAAGCCTAAACTCGGGAGCACATTTAAGTGTTTTAAGAAGAACGCGAATTGGAAATTATAAAGTTGAAAACGCTTTAAGTATAGAAGAGTTTATTCAACTTTTACCTAATCAGGAAAATTTATAAATTTTATCACATTAAGATTTGAGTCATAAAAAAATCCCTTACTTCAATTGAAATAAGGGATTTTTTATGGGTTGTTATAACTTGTTTCTTAATAGAATTCTGTTCTGTAATCTTCGATTTTAGCTTTGCTTTTTAAAGCTTTAAATATTCTGTCAGAAGCTTCTTGTAAAAGCTCTTCATTTTCACGGTGAACAATTCCATTGTAAGAACCAATATCATCTGCATCGCGTTTGTTTAATAGTTTGATAACATAAACTGCATTATCTCCGGCGATGGGTTTGCTGACTTCATTTTGTTCTAAAGCAAAAGCTTTTGCAACAACTTTAGGTTCTTTTCCTTCTAAATCAGGATTTTCAAAATCTACATCATTTTTTGTTCTTGGTTGTGTTCCGTAAGAAGAAGCGATATCGGATAAATCATCATTAGAAGAAATTTCTGAGATAATTTTATCTGCTTTCTTTTTCTTTAATAAGATAGGTTTTACTCTATTTTTTGCTTCTTCTACACTTGCCAATCCTTTTGAAGTTTTAGAAGTCAACTGAACTACAACATATCCTTCATCAATATCAAATCTTGTGATATCTCCAACTTTAGCTTTATCTTCAAAAGCCCACTGTACAATATCTCTGTGTGCTCCAAGTCCGGTAATGTTTTCGTCTAAAACTTCTAAGTTATTTACAGTTCTGACTTCATAACCGTTTTTATTTGCTTCTTCAGAGAAATCTCCTTCTTGAGCATTCATTTGGAAAGAGGTAGTTTGGTTGAAAACCTCATTTACTGTTTTGTCAGAAGGTTCAATCTTTCTGGCAAGCGTAGCAATTTTAATAGCATTTTGCTTATTTCTGGTTTCTTCGATATAAGTAACGTGGAAACCAAATTCTGTTTCAATTACTTTTGATGATCCTGCTTCGTTTTCAAAAACAAAATCAATCAAGTCATTTCTTTCTCCTTTAGGGTAAGTTAACCATCCGATTTCTCCGCCGTTATTTGCAGTTTCCGGATGCTCAGAATATTCAGAGGCCAAATCAGCAAAAAGGTCTTTATCTCCTTTAATTTCAGTTAAAATACTATCGGCTAATTCTTCAGCTTCATCTCTTGTTCTGTCGATATCCATCCCGTTTGGAAGCCCGCTATAGCTGATCAAAATGTGTTTTACCTTTACGGAGTCCGGAATTTCTTTAGCTTCGGTTATTTTTGAATATTTCCAATAATTATCTTCTTTATAAGGACCATAAATATCTCCAACTTCTAAGTTAGATAAAGTATCTGCGTGTGCAGAAGGTAAATCTTTTTTGAATAAGAAGAAATCTTCATAAGAAAGATCTGAAAATTCAGAAAGATATTCTTCATAATCTTCTACATTTTTAAAACCTTTTACGGTTTCATCAATTCCTGCTGCTTTATTATAAGTGGTGTGATCTTCTAAAAGATTGGCCAATTCTTGTTTGATATCTTCTTCATCTTCTTCAGTAGCTTTTTCTTCAAAAACGGTGTAGCGAATATCTCTTAATCCGTCAGAAGTAAATTCTTCTTTATGATCATTGATATATTTTTTGATTTCACTGTCAGAAACACTTACTTCATCATCAGAAACAGAAGAAAAAGGAATTTTGACATATTGTAAGTCAAAAGTAGTGCTGTTTAATTTATGAAGTTCTTTTGCTTCTTGCGTTGTAATTCCTATTCCGGATCCTAATAAATCAAAATAAACTTCAGCTTTGGCTTGTTCAGCAATATTTTGTTCATTTATAATCCACTGCTGATAAGTTTCAGGAGAAATAGATTTCAATTGCTCAATATATCCTCTGAATTTATTGATGTCGAATTGTCCATCTGTCAAAAATTGAGGGTCTTGGCTAAATTGCATAGCTAAAGCAGAAATTAGTTGTTGATTTCCGATTTCAATTCCCAATTTATCCATTTGTTCTTCTACCAAAGTTTGCTCAACTGTAGCGTCCCATAATTGGTTTACAGCTTGCATGGTGGTAAGATTTTGAAATGAATTTTGTTGAATAGATTGAAGACGATTAGAGAATTCAAAATAACTGATATCTTTATTATTAATCTTGGCTATTTTGGTTTGATTCTCTTGAGAAAAACTCCCTTGCCCGATCAAATCGGCGAGAATAAAAGCAAATAAAGCCATCGCAATTACGATAATAAGAAAGATACCACGTTTTCTGATGCTATTTAAAACAGACATAATTTACAAAGTTTTAACTAAATATAGTGCGCGAAAATAAGGTATTTAATGCTATTATAAAACTTAATAATAAAATATATTGAGATTTATGATTCTTCATGCTTCAAATCTTCTATTTCAAGCAGTTCTATCTTGGTAGAAGAGACTTCTAAAATTTTAAATAAATAATCTTCTATCTTGATTTCTCCACCTTCTTCCGGAATTTCTTCTGTATAATACATCACTAATCCGGCTAAAGTTTCATAATTCTCACTTCTTGGAAGATTTAACCTATAAGTTTCATTGAGGTAATCAATCTCTAAACGAGCAGAGAATTGATAAAACCCTTTTCCTAAGTTTTTTTCTATCAATAAAGTAGAATCGTGTTCATCTTCGATTTCTCCAAACAGTTCTTCTACAATATCTTCTAAAGTTGCCATTCCGCTTGTTCCGCCGTATTCATCGATGACAACTGCTATACTTTTACGTTTTTTCATCAATAAACTCAACACGTCTTTTGCAAACATAGTTTCCGGAACATAGGTAACAGGAAGTAAAATAGAATTGATGGTGTCCGGTTTTTTAAAGAGCTCAAAAGAATGAACATAGCCCACAATATTATCAATGCTTTCTTTGTAAATCAATATTTTGGAAAGTCCGGTTTCAATAAATTTAGACTGTAAATCTTTAACGGATTGGGTGTTTTCCATAGCGATGATTTCTGTTCGAGGAATCATCACTTCGCGGGTTTTTATTTCAGAAAACTCTAAAGCATTTTTAAAAATTAAAACTTCTGAATCTAAATCTTGTTCATTTTCTACCGTTTCCATCTGTTCGTTGATGAAATTTCCCAATTCTATTTTAGAAAAAGCTTCTTGTACTTCATCTCCTTCTGTTTTGAAAAATAATTTTAAAATACTATCAGAAATCCACATAATAAAAGTGGTGATAGCATTAAACAAAAGATAAAAGAAATAGGTGGGTAGAGCAAAAAACTTTAATAGAGGATTGGCATAAATTTGAAAAAACACTTTGGGTAAAAATTCCGCAGTAACCAATATTATTAAAGTGGAAATAAGAGTTTGTGTAAAAATAAGTCCGTTTCCGGAAAGCCAATAATCAATAAAAGTATTGTCAAAACTTTGGGTAGGGGTGAGTAGATTCATCAATAATTCCCCCATATAAATACCGTAAATAACCAGAACTATATTATTGCCTAATAAGAAAGTGGTGATTAGTTTGGAAGGCTTTCGCGTCAGTCGGTCTAAAACTTTTCCTATTAAGCCTTTTTGTTTTTTCTGGATTTCAATAAAAATCTTGTTAGAAGAAACATAAGCGATTTCCATCCCGGAAAAGAAAGCAGAAAAAACTAAGCTTATAATTATGATTAATATAGTTGTATTCATCGGTTAGGATTTTCCCGCTCCAATTTTTTACGATACCAACGTTTAAAGAAAAACATAAAATATCCCATTAGCGCAAGTGCTCCATATAAAATGGTTTGAGATTTATTATTGCCCCAAACTCGATAAGTCTCATAAGTTAAAAACAGGGCTATGAGCAAATAAGCATATTGCGTTATTTTAAAATATGTTTTCATTTTTTTTCTTCTTCGTCTATAAAATGTATCCCGATATTGGAACGTGAGATAAAGTTATTGAAATTCTCATCAGAATCAAAACCTTGTCCATCATTTACCGTTCCATTTGCTAATTCTAAGGTGTATTCTTCATCGGTAAAAACCCAATTGTTTTCTTGATCCCAGTATAATTGATGGGCTTTTAAAATGCTGCTGTCTGCCATAACAATTTTTACATTTCCTTGCAGATCTATCAATCCTGATTTGTCGTAAGCAATAGCATAATCAGCAGTTACTGTGTTTTTTTCTTCATTTTTATCAAAGAAATCCACTTCAATTCCTTGTGGAGATTCTCGATAAGGATAGGCTAAATTACTATAATCCATCACCAGTGGACTACGTAATTTTAAGGCAACTCTTCCGCTGTCGGTATAAACCGCATTAACCATAGTTTCTTCTGTTGCCGCACTAAAATTTTTTAAACCTAATTGTCTAACTTCATCAATTCTTCCTTGACATGAAAAAAGCATTGCTGTAAAAAATATTACAGCAATGCTTTTGACAATATGATTGATAAAATTATCCATAATGGATTTTTATAAATTTGGAACTTGAACAGTTTCGTTAATCCAACATCCAATTTCTAAGGTTTTTCCGGCCATATCGTTGCTGAAAATATCTTTAGGTTGAGGAGCTCTTCCTTTATAAGCTTCAGCAGTTTCGTTGGCAGTTGAACGCAAAGAAGGATCTACACGTCCTGCAGCTTCTGCTTCTTGTGCAGCAACCCAATATACTGCTCTTTTCTCAAAATCAGTATCTCCACAATCATTTACACTACTTGCATACATTGCTGCAATTTGTAAGTGAGCATTTCCTAAAGACTGATTATTGCTTAAAGCTTTTCTATAAAAGTTTCTGGCTTGAGAAAGCTGTCCTTGTTTTCTGTAAATATTAGCAATAGAATAATAAACTTTTGCTTTGTCTAAGTTGTTGGCTTCTAACTCAGCAGATTGTTTGTAATATTCTAAAGCTTTTGAAGTGTTTCCTTCTTGAGCAGCTAATTGTCCTAAATATTTAGCTGATTTTGCAGAAGGTTCTGCTTCATGAAGTGCTTCTGTGATATCAAAGAAAAGATCTCCATCTGTACATTTTTTCTCAGAAAGACGACGTGCAGCAAGTTTTAACCAATCTACATCAGTTTTCTTATCTTCAAAGTTTTTGGTATAAAGTGGAATTAAGTTATCACAATCTGCACGCGTACCAATTTTGGTGTTGATGCTTTCTTTGATTTTCATGTAATTGCTTAAATAAACTCCTGCGTGTTCTAAAGTTCGTTCTTCTTGTTCGTTGAGTTCTTCTCCTTTTTCTTTTTTCTCTCTCAGAACTTGAGCTTGCTCAGCGCGTTTAGCTTCTTCAAAATCGATTTTTTCCATCACTTCATCATATTTGATGAAAGCTTCTTCCAATTCTTTTTTTCCTTCATCTTGCAAATCGATTAATAAAGAGAAATAGCTGTATAAAGCTTTAGGGTCTGTAAAGTTTTCTTTATCCTTTTTCCAAGCTTTATCAAAAGCTTCGTATTGTTCTTCCAAAGATCCTACATTATTATCTAATTGAAACTGTGCCATTCTGGTTTCAAAATTTCCGGAAACTTTATCTGGGAAATATTCGTTGAGTTTGGTGTAGTTTTCTATATATGCTTTAGCATACTTTTGTTTGTCAGCATCACTTTCGCTGTTGTCTAAAAAGTGTTTAAACATTCTGTTTCCGTATTGGTAAACTGCAGCATTTAAATCAGGTGGACAATTTTCCACAAGTTTTTCATAATGCGTTAAGGCTTCCTCATAGTCTTTTATTTTAGCGGTTTGTGCAAAAAAAGAAAGTTCTCTATTGCAATCCACATCTTGTGCGCTTAAGAAAGTAGTAGTTAAAAGCGCTAAAAACAGAAATATCGAATTTTTTATTTTCATGATAAAAGTTTTTACTGTTGGTGTTTTTAAATAATATTATTCAAATGGATTTATCTATATCTTCTCTGGATAAACCATCTGTCGTTTAAAGTGACTCCAATAAATACATTAATGAAATCTTCTTTTATCAGTCCGGCAGAAGTTGTTCCGCGCTGACCGTATTCTACGCCTAAGTTAATATTACTCATATATTTTCCGGCGGGTAAACCTAATCCAAAAGATATGCCAAACTCATCAATATCTTCTTGGTTGATGTTCATTCCTGTTTCTTGATAACGCAAACCGGCTTTAAAAGTGATACGATTAAAGTAATTGGTGATGTCGTTATAATTAGGAATGAAATACCCTCCTAAACGGTAAACATTAGCTTTTTTATATTCAATATTATCCGGAGAAAAAGAAGTGTTGGTGTATTCTTCTTTTCCTATGTTTTGGTATTCTATACCTACCATCCATTTTTGGAATTTTCCAATTCCCGCTCCGATTCTTAAGTTTGCTGGAGTATAAAAATTGGTGTTTTCAAGACTTATTTCATTTTCAGAAATAACAGATTGACTTGATCCGCTTTGTTCTAAAGTAGCCAACCAGCGCTTGTTTTTAGAAGTTAGTTTAGCTTTTGGTGCATAGCTGACCAAGGTTTGTAATCTGAGATTTTTCTTTAGCTTAACTTCATAATGTGCAGCTAATTTAAAATTAAAACCATTGAGGTCAGATCTGTTTTTTTCACGCGTTCCGTATTGGATATCTTCTTGAAATAAAAGATTTTCATTTTGCACATTTCCGTAGTTATATCCTCCTTCAATACCTATGCTTAAGTTTTTGTTGATGCGATATCCTGCAGAAAGAAAAACATTGCTTAACCCACCACGACCGGTAAATCTGGATTGAAAGTCATCTCCGGTTTCTTCTAATTTATATCCGACAGAAGTTTTTGGTAAAAGTCCAAATCCAAAGCTAAATTTTCCGGCAGGTATGGCTACAGCCAAATAATCAAAAGTTGTATTTCTGATATCTTCTTCTTGGTCAATATTTTTTAAAGTGGTAAAACTTTGCGAAGCTCCTACTGTAAAAGAGGTGAGCTGAAGTTTTCCTAAAGCAGCCGGATTTTCGAGATTGAAACGTGTGCTGTCTGCATCAACAGATAAACCTTCCATTGATCGGTAATCCGCTGTTCCGTTAAAGGTGGGCGTTCCTACTCCATAATAAGAATAGGGTGAAGATGTTTTGTCTTGTGCTGTGAGGGTCAATGTAAAAAAGACCGCAAATAATATTAGGATTTGTTTACTCATCAATGTTTGTTATATTCCAAAATGCAGTTTAAACCGGTAGAAAGAAAATTTTTGGCAACAAATATGCTATTTTTTAATCTCTTAGACAAAATTTCTGCATCTCCTCCTGTTAAAATGACTGTTAAATCTGAATAAGTTTGTCGATATTGAGTTAGAAAACCTTGAATTTCATAAATTAATCCTTGGGTAATTCCCAAATGTAAACTTTGAATGGTGTTTTGCCCAACATCAGGAATTTCTTTACTACTTGCTCTTAATAAAGGGAGATTAGCCGTGAAATTATTTATTGCTCGAAAACGCATATTTAATCCGGGAGAAATCGCTCCGCCTAAATATTCGTTGTTTTTTGTAATAATATCATAAGTCACACAAGTTCCTGCATCAATTACCAAAACATTTTCGTTGGGGTATAAAGAAACTGCAGCTGCAGCTAAAGCTATTCTGTCTAAACCTAAAGATTCCGGAGTTTCATATTTATTTATAAAAGGAACAGGGGTTTTAGCAGATAATTCAATGGTTTTTCCTCCTAAGCCTGAAACCCAACCTACATAACTGTTTTTGGGTTCTGCAACATTGGCTAAAATGCCATCACTGATTTCAGGAAATTCCTCTCGAAGATGTTCTTGAGCTTGAATTAATTCTTCTTTTGGACAAACTACAGCTTTTTTAATTTTTTTTTCTTTAAAAACTGCAAGCTTAACCCTTGTGTTTCCGATGTCTATAATTAAATTCATAGTTAATTTTGAAAAAGCGAAGATACAAATTTCAAAATTTCTCTCATTTTTTTTTGGCAATTATTAAAATGCGTTTATATTTGCCAACGCAAAACAAAGGTGCCTTAGCTCAGTCGGTAGAGCAATGGACTGAAAATCCATGTGTCCCTGGTTCGATTCCTGGAGGCACCACAGTTTTAAACTCGCAATATCTTGCAAAAGATTTGCGAGTTTTTTGTTTATAACTGTTTTTTACACAAAAGTGTAATCACCATAACTATATAATCTTTTTAATAATAAACTTTTACAATTAGAGGATTCAGTTTTATATAAAGATAAAACGTTTTAAAAAGTAATTTCAAAAGCACCGGTTACCCCAAATTTTCTGGCGTCGGGATTATCTCTGTAGTTTCCTTTGAAGTGTGCGTCTATTCTAAAAAATTTAAAAATATTTCCTACACCAATACTCCATTCCCAATAAATTTTGTCTTTAGGAGCATATAAGTAAGGATGAGAAGTAGAAGCATTTAAAGCTAAATTAGCATCAGAAATATCTCCAACAACTCCTCTTACGCCAATGAGCTCTCTCAAATTCCAATTTCTAAAAAGTGGAACACGAGAAAATAAACGTCCGCCAAAATTGTGTTCTAAATGTAAACTGGCGTAAGAATCTGTAACAAACTCATAGTAGTTTAAAAGTGGGAAAGCCCCAAAAACAGAATAAACTGATTGATTTCCGGGAACCACACTTAGCAAGCCTAAAGGAATTTCTCCAAAGGTTTTTCCGGCTTCAATTGTTGAAGTGAATTTTCCGAATCCACCTACATTCCAAGGTTGACGGTAAAAAAACTGTAAACGATCATAATTAAAATCATAATCTGAAATACCTTTAAAACCTCTGGTATATCTGATGAAAAATTCAGCAAAATCTCCGGAATTGACGGTTAAACGTTCCACTCCATAATTAGTGGTTTTTCTACCGGGCGTAAAAGTCAACGTAGTGGCCAATTCTGCTTGATTTATTTTTGAAGCAGTTTCTTGATGATCTTCATCGATATAATAATCCAAATTAAATTCAGGAGAAGCAGCTTTTAATTTTCTGTAAGAAGCTTCTGCACTGATTTTAAAATTTTCTATAGGAGAAATTTCAAAGCCAAATGTTCCTAATTGAATATGACTTAAAGTTTTATTTGTTCCAACGGTGATTAAAGAAGAGGAGGCCATGCTTCTGCCTAAAACATCTGTGGTGTTGGTTAAGCTGGCGCCAAGTTGTTCAATATCTTCTCTATAACCTCCAAATATTTTTAAACGCGATTGAGGTTCAATCATCCATTTTCCGGATAAACCGTATTTGAATTTTTGATCTTTAAAGCCATAAGCTCCAAAACCTTCTAATCTCCACATATCATTAGGACCGAAGAAGGTTCTTCCTCCTGCACGAACGCGAACACCTTCAACTTCGTTAAATCCAAAAGTGGATAATATCGGACCATAATCAAAGTTGCCAAATCTAATATATCCTGTGGTGGCAATATCTCCAAGATTATATAATCGTCTGAAAGCTGAAGTGGTTTTTAAGGTATCTAACATGTCGTAAATACCTTTTTCTTTGTCGGTGAGTTTTTCTATTCTATTGTCTTCCCAAAAACTATCATCTCGATTAAAAACTTCATTTTTGATTACCGTTCTTTTGTCGCGATAAAAATTATCGGGTTTTTCTTCATTAAAAACATAATCATCAAAAAGTGTTGTTCTTTTGGCGTAAACTCCATTGGCATCTTCCTTTTTTCTAAAAGCAAAGTTTGCCATGAAATGATCTCTGGTGATGACAAAAGTGGAATCGTTTAAAACATCGAATTCTTGTTCGATATAAACATCATTAACCCAGTTGATGTTGGCGCTTTTAGACATTTCTAAGTTGATGTCTTTGATGGCCCAAGTGGTGTCATTTACCCAAAAATCTCCTTTAAAAGTCAATTCGTTTTTTCGTCGAGGATAATAAATAATTTTATATGACCATTTATTATCGATGAAAGCACTATCTGCTAAAACATAATTGTAAACATGAATTCCTGTTCTGGAAAGTGGACTGACAAAAGACTTGTCAAAAAACTGCAAATAGTTGTCGTATATATTATATTCTGCATATATTTCTTTAATGAAATCAACCATAGCGTGATTATCATTAAATCCTGAATTTCTATTTCCGGTTAAGATTTCTTTTTCTTTGTTGAGTTTATTATTTCCATAAACTTCAGAAGAAGCTTCATTAATAAAAATAGGAAGATAATTTTTTCCGGATAAAGAGTTGGTATCAATATGATCAAAGATAAATTCCATTCCTTTAAAAATTCTGCTTTTAATCAAAGCACTATCAATGGAATTCATGTCAAATTGGAGTTTTTCATATTTTTTATATTCGTATTGATCATACTGATAAACTCCATTGTTTCTTTTGTTTGCCCAAATTTTTCTGAGAATATCTATAGCCGGGTTATTTTTTTTAGAAGTTTTTCCGGAAAATATTTGAACAGCTCCCAATTGTTCCACGTCATCTTCCATAACAATTTCAAGATCTAAATTGGAAGATTCGCGCAAGGGGAGGGTTACAGTTTTTAGGCCAATAAATGAAAACTCAACAGCATCATGAGTGTTTTCGGATTCGAGATAAAAGTTTCCATTTTCATCTGTGATGGTTCCTTCAGTAGAGTTTACAAAAATAACGTTGATGTAAGAAACAGGAAGCCCGTCATTGTCTATGACTTTTCCACCAATTTTTGTTTGTGTGTATCCTGAGATGCTAAAAATCAGCAGGAAGATAATCGAGAAAAAGTACTTCATAAAACAATATATTCGTCAGCTTAATAATGTATTGTTTTAAAAATTAAGCTTTAAGAGGGGCAAATTTAAAAAATCTTATCGGCTAAACAAGGTATTTTTTTCAATTAATACTTTTTATGAAAAGCAGATTTAAATGAATTATGAAAGAGAAAGTCTGTAAAAAAACATTAATCTTATTTTGAATGATTATAATTAAGGAAAAGGTTTAAAAGGCTGAATAAAATGGATTAAATTTGCATTTTGAAGAATACGTTTATTTTGACGTAAGTTAAATATTTTAATATTATGAGAATCATCAAAAATTTATTGTTATTCACTCCGTTGTTTTTCTTTTTAGCTTGTCAAGGCCCTTACCATAAAGACGAGAAAAAACCTATTAAGATTGGAATTCAGGAATTAGCTGTTGTTGAAGAAGAAGGAGAGGCAGAAGAAAAAGAAAGTATGACAGAAACACCAACTTTAGATAATAAAGGAGTTGGACCTATAACCGAAGTAGAAATATCAGATGATATTAATCAAGATATGGCTGCTGCAGGAGAAACAACTTTTAATACACTTTGTATTGCTTGTCATCAAATGGAGTCAAGAACAGTTGGACCACCTCTTGGTAAAGTAACAAAAATGCGTTCGCCGGAATGGATTATGAATATGATTTTAGATCCGGATGCTATGCTTGATGAAGATCCTGTGGCTATTGCTTTGTTAGAAGAATATATTGCACCGATGGCTAATTTGGGATTGTCTGAAGAGGAAGCCAGAGAAGTATTGGAATACTTGAGAACGCAAGAATAAATTTAGAAAATAGTATTGAAAAACTTCATCTTTTAACTAAGGTGAAGTTTTTTTATGTCTTTATTTTCGAGGATGATATTTTTCGATGACTTTTTTTAGGAAAGCTTGATTGGTGTGCACATAAATTTCTGTAGTAGTGATACTTTCATGCCCTAACATTTGCTGAATGGCACGTAAATCTGCTCCATTTTCTAAAAGATGTGTGGCAAAAGAATGCCGAAAAGTATGCGGACTGATATTTTTTTGCATTTCAGCTTTTTTAGAAAGTTGCTTGATGATTGTAAAAATCATAGCTCTCGTCAACTGTTTTCCTCTGCGGTTTAAGTATAAAATATCTTCATGTCCTTTGGCTATGTTTTGTTTATTTCTGATTTCGTTTTTATAAATAGTAATATATTTTTGAGTTTGCTCTGCAATAGGAACAAAACGTTGTTTGCTTCCTTTTCCGGTGACTTTTATAAAACCTTCTTCAAAAAACAAGTCAGAAATTTTTAAAGAAATCAATTCAGAAACTCTTAAACCACAACCATATAAAGTTTCTAAAATACTCCTATTTCTTTCTCCTTGCGGAGAACTGAGGTCAATAAAACTAATCAGTTTATCTATTTCTTCCACACTTAATGTTTCCGGAAGTTTTCTTCCTGTTTTAGGAATATCAATCAAACTGATAGGATTGTCTTCTCTGTAATCTTCAAAAATTAAATAAGAAAAAAAACCTCTCAATCCGGAGATGATTCTTGCTTGAGATTTGGTGTTGATTTGTTTTGAGGTTTCATAAATAAATTGTCTTATTTCTTCTTCATTAATCTTGATAGGAGAAGAATTAATTTGATGTTGAACTAAATAATTAATGAGTTTTTTAATGTCTAAAGTATAGCTTTTTATAGAGTTTTCAGATAAACCTCGTTCTAATTCTAAATAAATTTGATAATCTTTAAGTGCTTCTTTCCAATTCATAAGGTTTGATGATAAATAAGCTATAAAACACAAAGGTAGGAATATTACTGATTTTTGAGAATTAAGTTAGATTTTCAGCAGTAGAATAGTTTTTCTGTAAGTGTTCGTAGGCACTATTTAATTTTTATCTATATTTGCAATTGTATTTAGAACTTTAATTTAAGCTATGGGTTTATATAAAAAATTATTCGATATTTTTGAAAGGAACTTCCTTATGTATGCTATGTTTGGTGTATTGCTTTCCAGTAGTCTTGGAGCTGTAGGTGCTATGTTGGCATTTCGTAGTTCAGAGGGTATTGCAGAAATGATACAAGTAGGTTTATTGGTGATAGGTTGTTGTGGATTTACAGCAGCACTTTTAGGAGGTCAAAAACCAAAAGTTGTTTTTAATTGGCTTGTAATTAGTGTAATTATAAGTACAATAATCGTTATAATTCAAGTACTATAATGAAGTATGCTCAGGAGAAGAAAGAGATTAAAAGTAGAGAAGAAGTTTCAACTTTAGTGCGCACATTTTATTCGCGAATTAGGAAAGAAGAAACTTTAGGGCCTATTTTTGAAGAGATAATTGACGATTGGGAAGAGCACTTTGAATTATTGACTGATTTTTGGGAAAGCAATCTGTTTCATATAAGAAAGTATTATGGCAACCCCATGTTGGCTCATGTATCAGTCGATAAAAAAAATAACCATACCATAGAATCCAAACATTTTGGAATTTGGCTAAATCTTTGGTATCAAACAATAGATGACCTTTTTGAAGGACAAACAGCAGAACGCGCAAAGTTCAGAGCAAGAAAAATGTCTACCAATTTATTCTTGGCAATGTATCATCACAGACCGCAAGAAGAAGAAAAATCTTAAACAGTATTTAATAGAAAAATTTATGAAAATCCTCCTCATCACGGAGGATTTTTTTATGGCTGTTTTTTTGTAGATATCCTACTAATTGATTTCCACGAATAGTAAAAAATCATTCTAAAGAAATGATATGTATCATGCTTTAAAGTTTTTCTTGGAATAAATCAGCTTTAAGAAGTGATAAAAATCATTGATTTTTAAGAATTAATTTCTCGAATTATAGATTGTTTTTAGTCTTATTATTGATAGCCAGTCTGTTATGGTGTTGTGTTTTGCATTAATATAATTAAGATAAATTTGTCCGTAATTAATTTTCAGACTATCTTTGTATTTTTAAAATTAGTAAATATGTTTTCAAAAGCATGTGAATATGGAATTAGAGCGGTACTTTTTATTGCTTTCTGCTCTTTAAAAAATGAAAGAACTCGTTTAAAAGAAATCGCTAAACAGATTGAAGCACCGGAAGCTTTTACCGCAAAGGTTTTACAGAAATTGGTAAAAGAAGGAATAATCCAATCCAGTACCGGTCCGAAAGGAGGATTTTATATTGAGCGAGAAGAAATCAGCAAAATAAAACTTATTCAAGTGGTAAAAGCCATCGACGGAGATCAAATCTTTGTGGGTTGTGCATTGGGATTACCAAAATGCGATGAAAACAGACCTTGCCCTGTTCATCATAAATTTAAAGAAATAAGAAATTCTTTGACAGAAATGATGAGCACAATGGATGTAGGTAGAATGGCGGTAAGCGTAGAAAATGAATTAGCTTTTTTAAAATATTAAATAAAAATAACTTACTAAGTATTTAATAAAATTATGACGTATCTAAAAAACTCAAAAGAACGTTTTTATTTGTTTTTACTATTGTTTTTCAGTGTTTTTCCTGCTTTAGCAAAAAGTGGTTCTGATACTACTGCTTGGCTGCAAAGCACAGGAGTGATAGGAACAATCTTATTGGTGGTTGTTTCCTTGGTAGTAACACTTATTATTGGATTGATTAAATTCAATGATTTCTTTAAAAAATTAAAGAGAAATAAAAAACAAAAAGATTATGAAGAATTACATGAAGAAATCATCGGATTAGAAGAAGGAGAGATTGATGCCCTTTTAGAAAAGCGTAAAAAAGCACTTACGTATAAACTGGAAGGAGATGAATTGGGTGGAAAAGAAAAAGCCTTGGATGAAAAAGGAATAATAACACATGTTTCTCATGACCCCAAACCGCGATTTTTTGACAAAAAACAAAAATCTAAAATATTATTGGAAACTGCTCCTGAGCTGAAAAAGCTAATTTTATATTACTTGGGAGCTTCAGCTTTTTGGTTGTTGTTAGGAACCGGAGTAGGAGAATTTTTAGGATTAAAATTTGTTTGGCCAAGCTTAGATCATGTCTCTTGGCTTTCTTTTGGAAGACTAAGACCCGTACATACCAATACGGTTTTTTGGGGTTTTGCTTCCTTATCTATGTTGGGATTAGCTCACTTTGTGATTGCAAGAACTTCAAATGCACGTTTACATAATTATAAGTTATCTTGGATTAGCTGGGGGTTGATCAATGCGTGTGTTGTTTTAGGAAATCTGTTTTTGATGGGAGGAATCAATAACGGAGGCGGAGAATATAGAGAGTATATCTGGCCGGTAATGTTATTGTTTATCGTAGCTTTAGTATTAATTCTTTACAACTTTTATAAAACAGTTGCGAACAGAAATATCAAAGAAATTTATATTTCAAACTGGTATATTTTAGCGGCTTTAATCTGGACAGGAGTTTTAGCTACAGTAGGTTACTTGCCCTTTTATCAAAACGGATTGGGAGAAACTGTTGCCGCAGGATATTATATGCACCAAGGAGTAGGAATGTGGTTTATGACTTTTACTCTTGGATTGATTTATTATTATTTGCCAGCAACTTTAAACAAACCGA
This sequence comes from Bacteroidota bacterium, assembly GCA_021793375.1. Classification (GTDB taxonomy): domain Bacteria; phylum Bacteroidota; class Bacteroidia; order Flavobacteriales; family Flavobacteriaceae; genus JAJYSO01. Next base: position 15,968 of record JAJYSY010000049.1, read on the forward strand.
TTTACTCCTATGCTTTAGGAGTTTTAGCTTTGTGGACACAAATGCTGTTTTATACCTTAATCGGAACGCATCACTTTATTTTTAGTCCATTGCCGTGGTGGTTGCAAACCGTAGCAATTGTATTTAGTATTGGAATGGTAATTCCGGTTACAGCCGGAACCACAAACTTCTTGATGACCATGAGAGGACGTTGGGATCATATTTCTAAAAGCTATGTCCTGCCTTTTTTCTTAGTGGGAATTATTTTCTACTTCGTCGGTTCTATGCAAGGAAGTTTACAAGCTACCCGATTTACAAATTATGTGTGGCATTTTACAGATTTTAATGTGGCACACTCTCACTTAACCATGTATGGAATTATCTGTTTTATTTTATGGGCGTGTACCTACACCATAGTTCCAAAAATAACAGGAAGAGAACCCAAAACATATTTGGTAGGAGGGCATTTTTGGTTAGCGCTTTTAGGATTATTTGCTTACACCTTTCCATTGATGTGGGGAGGAACTTTAAAAGGTTTAAGCTGGTTGCAAGGAGAGCCTTTTATGGAATCTGTTACTTTAATGAAACCCTATTGGATTTGGAGAGCCGTAGGAGGTTCATTGATGTTAGTATCGCATTTTATTTTTGCTTACAACTTGTATTATATGTTTAAAAATCATAAAGAACGCACAAAGCAAGCAGCGATAACGAGTAAAGAAAATTCTGAAATTATAAAAAAATAAAAATATTTAAAACATGTTTGATTTTAATACAAATCATAAAGCTTTAGTCTGGACAATGTTTCTGGTGTTTTTAGGGCTTACCATTTGGATTGCTGTAATACCTGCTTTTCAAATACAAAATGAGTATGGACCACTACCGGAACAAAAAGACTTAACGCAAGAAGAAAGAAGAGGATTAGAAGTATATATAGCAGAAGGTTGTGTGGCTTGTCATACACAACAAGTTCGAAATATCGAGATGGACAAAATGTTTGGAAAACGTCCGGTAATGCCGCAAGATTATTATTACAGCAAAAAACGTCAAGATGTTTGGCGTCAAAGTCCTTCATTATTAGGAAGTGAAAGAACAGGACCGGATTTATCCAATGTTGGAGCACGTCAAGCTTCTGAAGCTTGGCATTTATTACATCTTTATGAACCTCGTGCAGTAGTAGAAGAATCTGTAATGCCAAGTTATCGTTGGCTTTTTGAAGAAATAGACAGTAATTATGTCAGCGAATCAGATTTGGTAGTCAGTGGAATTCCAGAGGAATTTATCAAAGATAAAAGTAAAAAAGTAATCGCTAAAAATGATGCAAAAGCTTTGGTGGCTTATTTAATTTCCTTGAAATTTACTGATCTTCCGGAAGATATGGAAGCACCGGAATTTATTCCTTTAAAAGAAAAAGACAAAGAACTTGCCGGAGGAAGCAGTGAAAGTAGCAGTTCAGGAGTAGATGGAAAAAGATTGTATGAAAGCACCTGTGCGGTTTGTCATCAATCTAACGGAAAAGGGGTATCCGGAGCTTTTCCTCCTTTGGCGGGAAGTGGAATAGTAAAAGATCCAAACCCTACAAATCATATTAAAAGTGTACTTTTTGGAAAAGATGATAATCCGCAATATGGACCCATGCAGGCTTTTGCTGATGAATTGACAGATGAAGAAATTGCAGCTATCATAAATCACGAAAGAACCAGCTGGGGGAATGATGCAGAAACCATAACTCCTGAAGAGGTAAAAGAAATCAGAGAAGAAGGAAAATAAACTTAAAAACATTGAATTATGAAAAAAATCGTATTTTTCTTATTGACTATTTTCCTCGGAGTTAAAAATATTTTTGCTCAAGAAGGAAATCATGAACAAGGAGGGCATGACAGCGTTCCTTTTCAAAAACCGGATGAAATCGTTGCAGATACCATCATTTGGATTTCTGTAGCTGTTGTTGTGGTGACTTTAATACTCACCTTAAAATATTTAATAAAACCAAAAGAAAATAACCCTAATCACATTAAAAATATAGTTAAAGATGAAGGATTCTAAAAAAATCATTAATATTGAAGACGATCGAGTGGTTAAGGTATTTTTAGATGATGAAGAACAACCATTCGGAGAATTTCGCCCAGATCG
>JAJYSY010000007.1:0-42393 GCA_021793375.1 Bacteroidota bacterium
TCTATTCTTACATTTATGACTTATTATTAACTCAAAAATTAAATTAATATGTCAAATAATGAAGACTGGCTGAAAAGCTTAATCACTAAAACTCCACAAGAAGGAAGAGAATTAGCAATTACAATGGCAAGAAAAACTATTGGAGCCATTCAATCAGATCCTGAAATCAAAAAAGAATTAAGAGAAAAATATGCCAGAGATGCCGGTCAATTAATTGCTTCTGCAGAAGTTGTGGCACTTGAATTTCAAACCGTTGCAGCAGCCAATAATTACTGGAAATAATTTTATTTTTAAAAAAGATTTTTCTCTTTAAGGGAAAAATCTTTTTTCTTATAATAATTCTTTTCTCAAATCCGCAGGAGATTTAGGAGAAAGCATTCCTAACGGAATGTCAAAAACACTAATAGCTCCTGATTTTCCGTTTTTACTTAAACGAAAAACAGCTCTTGAAAAAGCAACTAAAACACTGGAAGTAAATTCAGGATTACTCGCTAAATTCAAAGAAAACTCAAAAATCTGTTTATTGTTTTTTGCAGAATTCCCGGCGCGAATTACATTTCCACCGTGGGGCATTGCTTGATGATTTTTTTTAAATTCTTCTTCGCTGATAAAATGTACTTCCGTGTGATAAGGAGCAAAATAATCCGGCATGGTAATAATATCTTTTTCCACTTTTGCAGCATCAGTATTTTCTTCTAAAACTACATAACAAATCCTGTTGTGCATCTTTTCTGCCGGAAAATCGGGTTGTTTCCCTTGATAAACTTCTTGTATAGCATTTTTATCAGGGATGGTATATTGTGCTGCTAATTTTACGCCTTCCACTTTTCTTAACGCATCGGAATGTCCTTGGCTCAAACCTTTTCCCCAAAAAGTATAGGTTTTTCCTTCGGGTAAAACACTTTCTCCCAATAAACGCAACATAGAAAAAAGCCCGGGATCCCAACCTGTGGAAATCAAACTTAAATGTTGATTCTTCTTAGCTTGTAAATCTACAGTTTTAAAATATTCAGGAATATTGGCATGGGTGTCAAAACTATCTACCGTATTAAAATATTTTGCAATTTCAGGGGTTTGTTGAGGCAAATCTTTAGCAGATCCTCCACATAAAATCATTACATCAATTTTGGATTGAAAATCCTTAAGTTGATTCATATTATAAACCGGAGCAGCACTTAAAACTTGTGCAGCAGGACGCCGACTAAAAACTGCAACCAATTCCATATCTTTGTTTTGAGAAATGGCCATTTCTACTCCTTTTCCTAAATTTCCATAACCGACAATTCCTAACTTTATTTTTTTATGCATACGATTTATCCTGATTATTTTTTACAAATATAAAATCAAATTAAGGAGAAAGAAAATCTTTGAAGGGCTTATATTTGCAGTTATTACTAACTTTAAAAACAAACTTTTTGAATTTTTCTTATTTAAGTATACATTCTTTAATCAGGTGGTTTGTTTTGATTGCTTTAGTGCTTTCTCTGATTAGAGCTTATCAAGGTTGGATAAAAAATAAAAGCAAAAATACTTTTGATAAAATACTTGAAAAATTCATTTTATTCTTTTTAAATCTACAATTGCTTTTAGGCTTGTTTTTATATATTAAAAGTCCGATTGTACATTATTTTCTTCAAAATTTTAAAACTTCTCTTCCGCAAACAGAATTAAGATTTTTCGGAATGGAACACATCACAGCTATGATAATCAGTGTGTTTTTGATTAATATTGGAATTTATAAAGCAAATAAAAAACCAAGAAAAACACTTTATTTCAAAACTATTGCTTTGTGGTTTACACCAGCTTTTATCATCATATTTTGTTCTATTCCTTGGTCTTTTTCTCCTTTTACGAGCAGACCGGATTTTAGATTTTTGACGGATTTGCTGTAAAAACTATATATTTTTTAATAATATTGAAATTGTCTTAACTGAATACATAAATCATTTCATAAAAAATGTTTAAACGCATAGGAAGAAAAAGAACTCCTAAACATAACTTACAGATTGCTTCATTCTTGTCTTTTGTAGCCGGAATTGTTGGAGCAGTGGGTTTTTTTTCAGTTACTGCACTAACCACAAATGTAACCGGACATTTTTCTTTTCTTGTAGATGGGGTTTTTCATCTTGATTTTAGAAAAGCACTTATTTTTTTCTTATACATTCAGTTTTTCTTTTTAGGATCTTTTTTATCTAATTTTTTAGTAGAGTATATTTCTCGAAAAAATTCTGATTATGTTTATGTGATTCCTACTTTTATAGAAAGTATGATTTTATTAATATTAGGAATTACAGGAAAATATATAGTAACCGATTATCCGGATTTTATCGCTTGTGTTTTACTTTTTACTATGGGTTTGCAAAACGCTTTGGTTACCCGAATTTCAAATGCAGTAGTAAGAACTACACACCTTACCGGACTTTTTACAGATTTGGGAATTGAATTTTCGCAATTGTTTTTCTTTAAAACTAAAAAATCCAGAAAAGAACTTTATACTATAATAAAACTGCGTTTTACGATTATTACTTTTTTCTTTTTGGGAGGAATCACCGGAGGATTTTTCTATACTAAAATTCAGCTTTACACATTGATTATAGCTGCAGTTATTTTATTGTTGGCTATTAGATATGAAAGTCTCAAATTAAGGTTGAGATTATTACAACGCAGAATTAATCGATAAAAAATAACTTATGTCTAAATTCAAAATAATAACATTTTTACTTTTAATTTTATTGATAAGCTGTAAAAATGATTCTGAAGAAAAAACAGTTTCAAAACCTGAAACAGAAGAATCTGCTGAAGATAAAAACGAGGAAATTAATTTTTCTACCATAGAAAACCAAACTTTAGAAAATTGGAAAAAATATTATCAAACAATGGATTCAGCTTTTAATCTGGCTGAATTTGAATTTGTTTCCACTTCTGATTTAGAAAGCATGAAAGGAAGTGTTCATGCAAAATATGAAGAAGAATTTGATACCATCTACAACAATTTTTTAATCTACAGTCCAAGCAAAGAAAAATACCTGGATATTGATAGTTATTATTGGCAGATAAAAGAAGAAGAAGGAAAAGATGAAATTCTTTATGCAGCAGATCAGGAAATAAATGTAATAGATTTACAAGATTCTACCATACATAGAATTGCTTTTCGCGGTCCTTCTTTTACGGTGGAAGATGCTTATTGGAAAGATGAAAATCAAGTGGTTTTATTGGAAGGAACTTATGAAAGTTCGCCAAATATTAATGTAATAGATTTAGAAAAAGAGAAAATCTACAGTTATTCTTATCCGGATACTTTAAATAAAAGAAGTTTATATACAGACAAAAGAATTAAAGAAAAAATCGAATAAATAAAATTATTTGCTTTAAAAAAAACTTCATTTATAACTTCTTCAAACCCATTAAGAATTGAATTTATACGATTAAGTATATAAACGCTTTCCCTCTACTTTTGAGGATACAAACAAATAATTATAAAAATTGTATTCTTGAAAAAGCAGAAAAAAATAGTTTTAATCACCGGTGGAGCAGGAGGAATAGGAACAGCTATAACTAAAAAATTAGCGGTTTCAAACTTTGATGTTATATGCACAGATTGTAAAGAAAAACAAAACTTCCCGACTGCTTTCTTTTCTTGTGATCTTAGAAAAGCGGAAGAAATTCAACAACTTTATAATTGGACAACTCGAAATTATGGAATTCCTCATATTTTAATTTTAAATGCCGGATTAGGAATTAAAGAAAAACTTGCTGAAGGAGATCCTGAAAAATGGCAAAAAGTTTTTGATGTAAATCTAATGGGAGCTCTAAGATGTTTAAGAGCTTTTCTTCCGGAAATGTTGATGCAAAAAAACAGCCAAGTTATTTTTATTTCTTCAGTTGCTGCAAATCAACCTTTTGAATATGGCGGAATTTATAGTGCTTCAAAAACAGCATTAGAAATAATTGCCGAAACTTTAAGATTAGAAAATCCTTCAAAACTTCAAGTCACCACTATTGCTTTAGGAGCAGTAAATACCGATTTTTTTAAAAATCAATTATCCGGATTTTCCACAACAGATTATTCTACAGAAATGTTGGATGCCACAAAAATAGCCGACACCATATATAGATGCATTAATACTTCTGAAAATCAGCAAATCAATAAAATTACTATTCGTCCAAAACATCAAGTTTTTTAAAAATAACAACTAATCAAAAATATTATGAAAGGAAAAATATTAATCACCGGAGGAGCCGGATTTATAGGTTCTCATCTTACAGATGAATTGATAAATCAAGGATATGAAGTAAGAATTCTTGATACTCTCTGCGAACAAGTTCATGGGCCAAATGCTGAAATCCCAAAATATTTACATCCCGAAGCTCATTTTATAAAAGGAGATATTTGTGATAGAAATAAAGTTAAAAAAGCCCTCGAAAACATAGATGCTGTTTTTCATTTTGCCGCAAAAGTAGGGGTAGGACAAAGCATGTATGAATTAGAAAAATATACAAAAATCAATAATCTGGGAACCGCGATTCTGTTGGAAGAAATCATTAAAAATCCTATAAAAAAACTCATTGTTGCTTCCAGCATGAGTATTTATGGAGAAGGATTATATAAAAATCAAGAAAATAAACTTCAAACAAAATTACATCGAAATTTAGAAGATTTAAAAAATGAAAAATGGGAACTTTATGAAGAAGGACAAGCTTTAAAACCTATTCCAACTCCGGAAACCAAAACTCCCGAATTATCTTCTATTTATGCGTTGTCTAAATATGATCAAGAAAAATTGTGCTTAATCACCGGAAAAGCTTATAAAATTCCTACTGTGGCTTTAAGATTTTTCAATGTTTATGGAACAAGACAAGCTTTATCAAATCCATACACCGGAGTTTTAGCAATTTTTGCATCGAGATTATTAAATGAAAATCCTCCTTTAATTTTTGAAGATGGAAAACAAAAAAGAGATTTTATCCATGTAAAAGATGTAGCAAAAGCTTGTCTGGCAACTTTAGAAACCTCAGCAGCAGATGGAGAAACCTTAAATGTGGGAAGCGGAAAATCTTATACGATTAATCAAATCGCTGAAGCACTTCAAAAAGTATTAAAGAAAAATATTTCTCCTAAAATCACTCAAAAATATAGAGTAGGAGATATCAGACATTGTTTTGCAAATATTGAAAAAATGCAAAAATGCTTAGGTTTTTCTCCTCAAATAGCATTAGAAGAAGGTTTAGCAGAATTAGCCAATTGGTTAAAAGAACAAACAGCTGTTGACAATTTTGAAAAAGCCGGAACTGAATTATCCTCTCGTGGATTAACTGTTTAAATAAAATTATGATGAAAAAACGCACAGAAAAAAACAACAAACCAATTATAGGAATTTTAGAATGGTTTAGACCAGGAGAATATGATCAGGTAAAACAAGCCATAAAAGATTTAAAAGCTTTAAATATCAAGTGTTTAAGAACAGGGATTTCTTGGGCAGATTGGTATAAAGAAGAAACTAATGAATGGTATGATTGGTTGTTTAAAACCTTACATAAACATGTTGAAATTCTTCCTTGTTTTCATTATACCCCACCTATGTTGGGCGAAGAATCCAAGACTTCTTCTCCGCCTAAAAACTTAAAAGATTATGCAGATTTTATAGATGTGATGATCACAGAATACGGAGAATATTTTGATTGGGTAGAATTGTGGAATGAACCCAATAACCAATTGGACTATGATTTTACCTTAGATTATTCTTGGTATAAATTTTCTGAAATGATAGGAATGGCAGCACATTGGGCAAAAAAAAGAGGAAAAAAAACCTTGTTGGGCGGAATGAGTCCAATCGACCCGAATTGGTTGAAAATGATGGCAGAAAGAGGAGTTTTAGAATACATTGACGCGGTGGGAATTCACGGATTTCCTGAAGTATTTGATCAAAAATGGAAAGGTTGGAAAAAAGAAATTGAAGATGTAAAAGAAGTTTTAAAAAAACATAATTTAAAAAAAGAAATATGGATTTCTGAAGTCGGATTTTCCACCTGGAATTATGATGAAGTAAAACAGTATGAAGAATTTAAAAAAGTGCTTCAAACTTCTGTAGAAAGAATTTATTGGTATAGTTTAAAAGATTTAGATCCTTCTTTATCTACCACAGGTGGTTTTCATCTGGATGAAAGAGAATATCATTTTGGATTAAAAAACAATGAAGGAAAGAAAAAACTATTGTATAAATTGATTGAAAAAGATGGCGTAGAAAACATTGAAAATCATAAGTATATAGAAAAACAATATCAACCGATACAAGAAAAATATATTTTAATCACCGGAGGAGCAGGATTTGTAGGTACTAATCTGACCGCAAAGCTTTTAGATTTAGGATATAAAGTGATGATTTACGACAATTTATATCGAGAAGGAGTAAAAGAAAATTTAAAATGGCTAAAAAATAAATATCGAGAAAATTTATTTATTCAAATTGCTGATATTAGAGAGAAAGAAGTTTTACAAAACTCAGTAAATAATGCTACAGCGGTTTTTCATTTTTCAGCTCAAGTAGCGGTAACAACTTCAATTACAAATCCTTTAGAAGATTATCAAATCAATTTATCAGGAACTTTTAATATTTTGGAGTGTATTAGAAAATCTTCTCATCAACCTCCATTATTTTTTACTTCTACCAATAAAGTTTATGGAAATTTAGAAAACTTAGATTTCAAATTGAAAAAAACGCGTTATGAAGCTGTAAATCCGGAAATTAAAAACAAAGGAATTTCTGAAAAACAAGCTTTGGATTTTCATAGTCCTTATGGATGTTCAAAAGGAGCAGCAGATCAATATATTTTAGATTACAGCAAAACTTATGGCTTAAAAACATTGGTTTTTAGAATGAGTTGTATTTATGGACCTCATCAATTTGGAAATGAAGATCAAGGTTGGGTTGCACATTTTTTAATCAGTGTTTTAAAAGGAAAAGAAATCAGCATTTTTGGAAATGGAAAACAAGTTAGAGATATTCTTTATGCAGAAGATTTGGTAAATGCTTTTTTGCTGGCACTTAAAAATATAGATCAATTGCAAGGAGAGGTTTTCAATATTGGAGGAGGAACTGAAAATGCAGTTAGTCTTCTTGAAATTCTTGATAAAATAGAAAAAATAACCACAATAACACCCAAAATAAATTTTGAGGATTGGCGAAGAGGAGATCAGTATTATTATGTTTCTAACATTGATAAATTTTCTAAACTCACTGGTTGGAAACCTAAGTATAATATAGATGAAGGATTAGAAGCTTTATTGAATTGGTTTAAAAAACATCGAAAATTCACTTCAGAATCAGCTTTAAAAATAAAAGATAAAAAAGTTTTGATATGAGAGGTGAATTAAACAATCAAAAAGAGATTTTAGCAGTAGAAAATTCAACTACAATGCAAGCAGGAGTCATAAATTCTCCTCAAGAAATTGTGATTAAAGAAATTCCTATTCCAATTCCTAAAAAGGGAGAAGTCAGCATAAAATTAGAAGGCTGTGGAATTTGTGCTTCAAATTTACCAATTTGGGAAGGAAGAGATTGGTTTGATTATCCAATTTCTCCCGGAAATCCCGGGCATGAAGGCTGGGGAATTATAAAGGCTGTGGGAGATGAAAAAAAACAACATTTAATAGGAAAAAGAGTCACCGGATTAACCTATAATGCTTTTTCAAATTATGATCTCGCCAAAGTTGAAAACATAGTTGTTTTACCCAAAGAGTTTTCAACAAAACCTTTTCCCGGAGAACCTTTCGGATGTGTGATGAATATTTATGAAAGAAGTCAAATTTCTGCCGGAGAAAAAATTGCTGTTATAGGTTGTGGGTTTTTAGGCTTGGCTTTAATTCAATTATTAAAAAATAAAGGATGTGAAGTAATCGCTATTTCAAGAAGAGATTTTTCTTTAGAAATGGCAAAAAAAATGGGAGCAGATATTTGTTTAAAATTAGAAAATCACACAGAAATAATTCAAGAAGTAAAACAAATTACCTCCGGAAAATTTTGTGATAAAAGCATTGAATGCACCGGAAAAGAATGGCCTTTAAATTTAGGGATAGAACTCACCAAAATAAATGGAAAACTCATTGTTGCAGGATTTCATCAAGATGGAATGCGATCCATAAATATGCAACTTTTAAATTGGAGAGGAATTGATATGATCAGTGCTCACAGTAGAGATCCAAAAACTTATATCAAAGGAATTAAAAAAGCGATAAAAGCCATACAAAAAAATGAATTTAACCCTTTTCAATTGTTGACGCATAAATTTTCTTTAGAAGAATTAGAAAAGGGATTTCAATTTTTAAAAGAAAGACCTGACGGATTTATAAAAGCAATTATAACTTATGAAAACAACAGCTGAAAAAACAAAACTAAAAACCTTAAACTTAGGTTTTGTCGGGTTGGGTTGGATAGGGCTCAACCGGATGAAAAGAGTATTGTCCAACCCGAATATAAAAGGAACAGCTATAGTTGAGCCTTTAAAAGAAAATGCAGACCAAGCTTTAAAAATTTCTGAAAACGCAAAAGTTTATGAGTCTTATGAAGAGTTATTAGAAAATCCGGAAATCGATGGTGTGATGATCGCCACGCCAAGTGCACTGCATGCCAAACAAGTCAAACAAGCTTTAAAGGCCAAAAAAGCAGTTTTTTGTCAAAAACCCTTAGGAAGAAATTCAACAGAAGTAAAACAAGTAATTCAAACTGCTTATGAAAATAATCAGTTGTTGGGGGTAGATCTTTCTTACAGATTTACAAAAGCTTTTCAACAAGTTTATAAAATTATTAAAAGTGGAGAAATAGGAAAAGTTTTTTCAGCAGAATTGAAATTTCATAATGCTTATGGTCCGGATAAAGAATGGTTTTACGATATAAAAAAATCCGGAGGAGGCTGTGTTTTAGATTTGGGTTTACATCTTATAGATTTAGGATTGTGGTGTTTAGATTTTTCAACAATAGAAAATTTGCAAAGTCATTTATTTTATCAAGGAAAAAAAATCAAGAAAAATGAAAAAATTACAGAAGATTTTGCTTCCATTTCATTTTTAACTTCAACAAATACTTCAATAAATCTGCAATGTAGTTGGAATATTTCTGCAGGAAAAGATGCAGTTATTTCAGTTCATTTTTACGGAACAAAAGGTGGTGTAGCTTTTAAAAATGTAGCAGGTTCTTTTTATGATTTCGTTGCAGAAAAATATACTGGAACTAATACAGAAATATTGATTTCCCCACCTGATTATTGGTCAGGAAAAGCTGCTGAAGTGTGGGCGGAAAAACTTTTAAACGGAGAGAAATTTAATGCAGTAAATGCAAAAGAACACCTGCGATTAGCAGAAATAATAGACAAAATTTATGAAAGAGAAATATAAAATATTAATGACTGCGGATACTTTAGGCGGAGTTTGGAATTATTGTCTGGAGCTTTGTAAAGCTTTAGAAAAATATCCGGTGGAAATACATTTAATAAGTTTTGGAAAACATGTTTCTCCAACTCAATTTAAAGCTGTAAAAAAACTAAATAATCTGAAAATTTACTCTTCTGATTTAAAGTTAGAATGGATGAAAAACCCTGATATTAAAGCTATTAAAAAAAGAATTTATGAATTATGCAAAAAGATAAAACCTGATTTAATTCATTTTAATAATTATGTTGAAAATGAAATATTTGAAGAAATTCCCAAACTCACTGTTTTTCATTCTTGTGTGCAAACTTGGTGGAAAGCTGTAAAAAAAGAAAAAGCTCCTCCACAGTGGAATAAATACTATCAATTAGTTGAAAAAGCTTTAAATCAATCAGATAAAATTGTTTTTCCATCTTTTGCCATGTTGGAGGAAGCAAAAAACACTTATGATTTTAAAGAAAACACTATAGTTATTTCCAATGCAAGAGAAATAAGTCTTCCAAAAAAAATAAAAAAAGAAAAAATCATTTTATGTACTGGAAGAATATGGGATGAAGCAAAAAATTTAAAAATATTAGGCGCTATTGCAAAACAACTTTCTTGGCCGGTTTATATAGCCGGAGATCATATCAATCCAAATGGAGAAGAAAAAATTGTATTAGAAAATGTATTTTTTTTAGGAAAATTAAACGCCGAAGAAATCATCAAGTGGTTTTGTAAAGCTGAAATTTATGTAAATCCCGGATTTTATGAACCCTTTGGATTAGCAGTGTTAGAAGCAGCTCAAGCAAATTGTGCTTTATTGTTAAGCCAGATAAAAAGCCTTCAGGAAATTTGGGGAGAAGCAGCACTTTATTTTAATCCTGAGGATAAAAATCAATTAAAAAATCAGCTTTTAAGTTTAATTGAAAATTCAGAAAAAAGAAAATCTTATGCTTTAAAAGCAAAAAATAGAGCCACTCTTTACAACAATAAAATATTTGGCAAAAAATATTTTGAGTTATATGAAAATCTACTCAATCCCACTCAAACTGCTGTTGAAAGAAGAAATGAAGAAAGATATTTTGTAAAAAACTAAATCTAAAAACTATGAAATTTTTATTGTTTTATCATTCAGCTTATTCTGATTGGAATCATGGAAACGCTCATTTCTTAAGAGGAATAACAAAATCTCTTCAAAAAAGAGGTCATGAAGTTATTATATATGAACCTGAAAACGGTTGGAGCTTACAAAATTTATTAAAAACACAAGGAATCGAAAGATTAGAAGAATTCAAAAAATATTATCCTACCATTCATCCGCAATTTTATAATTCTAATAAATCCTTGTCTAAAAAAATATTTAAAGATGTAGATGTTGTAATTGTTCATGAATGGAATTCTCCAAAATTGATTGAAGAAATAGGAAATTATAAAGAAAAATATGGATTTACTTTACTTTTTCATGACACTCATCATCGCGCGGTTTCTGATACAGAAAATTTAGCAAAAAACACTTTTGTAAATTATGATGGTGTTTTAGTTTTCGGAAAAATCCTAAAAGATTTATACTTAAAAAACAATTGGAATAAAAATGTCTGGGTTTGGCATGAAGCTGCAGATGCAGAGATGTTTCATCCACAACGAAATAATTCTAAAGAAGGAGATTTGGTATGGATTGGAAATTGGGGAGATAATGAAAGAGCAGAAGAACTACAAGAATATTTGATAAATCCTATAAAAAATTTGGGAATAAAAGCTAAAATTTATGGAGTTAGATATCCAAAAGAGATTATTAAACTTTTAGAAAAATCCGGAATTGAATATGGAGGATGGTTGCCAAATTATAAAGTTCCTGAAATTTTTTCCAAATATAACTTAACTGTCCATATTCCCAGAAAACCTTATGTAGAACAGCTTTTGGGAATTCCTACCATCAGACCATTTGAAGCTATGTCTTGTGGAATTCCTTTGGTTTCAGCTCCTTGGGAAGATACAGAAAATTTATTTAGCACCAATAAAGATTATCTCTTGGCAAAAAATCCGGAGGAGATGGAAAGATTAATTTATGAAGTTCTTCAAAACCATAATTTATCAACAGCACTTTCTGAAAACGGACGAAAAGTAATATTGGAAAAACACACTTGTGATCATCGTGTTCAAGAATTAGAAAAAATAATTTTTTCAATTAAAACCTTTCAAAAAACTCAAATATCATGAAAAAAGAAAAACTAAATATTGCTTTTTTTGGCTCCAGTATTGTTTCCGCTTATTGGAATGGAGCAGCAACTTATTACAGAGGAATCATTAAAGCTCTTTTTCATAAAGGTTATGAAATCACTTTTTATGAACCGGATATTTATAATCGACAAAAACACAGAGATATAGATCCGCCGGATTATTGTGAAGTGATTATTTATGAAGATGATCAAATAAATCTTCAAGCACTTTTAAGAAAAGCTCAAGAAGAAGCAGATATCATTATTAAAGCCAGTGGAGTAGGAGCTTTTGATGAGTTTTTAGAAGAAGAAATTCCAAAATTAAAAACAACTAAAAATGCTATTTTCTTTTGGGATGTTGATGCCCCGGCAACTTTAAGTAGAATGCAAAATAATTTGGAGGATGATTTTCGGAATCAAGTAAAAAAATATGATTGTATTTTAACTTATGGCGGAGGTGATCCGGTGATTGACGCATATTTAAAATTGGGAGCAAAACGCTGTGTTCCCATTTATAATGCACTTGATGAAGAAACTCATTTTCCGGTTGAAACAGAAAAAAAATATGATAGTTTTTTAAGCTTTTTAGGAAACAGATTACCGGATAGAGAACAAAGAGTTTTAGATTTTTTTGTAAAACCCGCAGGAAAATTCTCGGATAAAAAATTTTTATTAGGTGGAAGTGGATGGGAAGATCTTGAAAAACCAAAAAATGTTGAATATATAAATCATGTTTATACTAAAGATCATAATGCTTTCAATAGTAGCGCTTTAGCTGTTTTAAATATCAGTAGAGAAAGCATGGCAGTATATGGTTTTTCTCCGGCCACACGAGTTTTTGAAGCCGCCGGAGCTGCAGCTTGTATGATCACAGATTATTGGGAAGGAATAGAAATGTTTTTTGAACCTGATCAAGAAATTTTAATCGCTAAAGATGGAGAAGAAGTCGTAAAAATTCTTCAACAATTGACACCGGAAAAAGCACAGAAAATCGGGAAAGCAGCATATAAAAAAGTATTGGAAAAACATACTTATAAAAACAGAATACAACTTTTAGATAAAGTAATCAAAGAAATTTTAAAAGAAAATAAACTCAAAACAGAAATATCATGAAAATACTCGTAATCGGATTGTCCATCACTTCTTCTTGGGGAAATGGTCATGCCACAACTTTTCGTTCTTTATTAAAGTCTTTTGCAAAACGAGGACATTCTATTCTTTTTTTAGAAAGAGATGTTTCTTATTACGCGCAAAACAGAGATTTACCACAAGCTGATTTTTGTGAAATAAAATTATATAAAAATACTACGGATTTAAAAACAAGATTTTCTGAAAATATTAAAAATGCTGACGCCGTAATGGTGGGATCTTATGTTTATGAAGGTGTTTTGATAAATGAGTTGGTTTTTTCTTTAGCAAAAGGAGTAAAAATGTTTTATGATATTGATACTCCTGTTACTTTAAATAAAATCGCTAACGAAGATTTTCAATATATCAAACCTCAGCAAATCAAAGAGTTTGATATTTATCTTTCTTTTTCAGGTGGACCAATTTTAGATTTTATCATGGAAGAATATAAAGCTCCATCAGCAAAAGCTTTGTATTGTTCTGTTGATACAGATTTATATTTTCCGAAAGAAAGAAAAAAAACCTGGAAAATGGGATATTTAGGAACTTATAGTGCTGATCGTCAACTCACAGTTGAAGAATTATTGAATAAACCGGCAAAACTTAAAAAAGAATTATCCTTTCTTGTTGCCGGTCCTCAATATCCCGAAAATTATGATTGGGCAGAAAATGTAGAGCGAATTTCACATTTACCTCCACAAAAACATAATGATTTTTATAACTCACAACAATATACTTTAAATGTTACCAGAGAAAATATGATAAAAGCTGGATTTTCTCCCAGTGTAAGACTTTTTGAAGCTGCAGCTTGCGCTACTCCTGTTATTTCAGATTATTGGTCAGGTTTAGAGAGTTTTTTTGAAATTGGAACTGAAATATTAATCGCAGAAAATTCAGCAGATGTTTTAACACATTGGAAAAATATTTCGGAAAAACAAAGCATGGAAATAGGACAGAAAGCAAGAGAAAAAATCTTAAAAAAACACACTTCCTCTGTTCGTGCTAAAGAACTGGAAGAATATATAAATACTGTTTTTTCCACTCCTCAAAAAATATAAACTATGACAATTCAAGAAAAAATAGAAAAACTCTCTCCTTGGTTTCATAATATTCATCTTCCAAGTGGAGAACAAACTGCAGAAAATCATTTTTTAGGCGATTTTCCTTCTTTTAAATGGGAAAAAATAAAATTTCATTTACCCGAGAGTTTAGAAGGATATAAAGTTTTGGATATAGGTTGTAATGCAGGATTTTACAGCATAGAATTGGCAAAATTAGGCGCAGATGTTTTAGCTATAGATATGGATGATCATTATTTAAATCAAGCAAAATGGATAGCTGAAAAATTTGGATTAACCGATAAAATAGAATTTAGAAAAATGCAAGTTTATGATTTGGCGCATACCACGGAAAAGTTTGATTTAATCTGGTTTATGGGTGTTTTTTATCATTTGCGGTATCCGCTTTTAGCTTTGGATATTCTCTCTCGACTAACAGATAAATATCTGGTTTTTCAAACTTATTCTTTACCAGGAAGAGAGGAAATGAAAATTCCTAAAAATGTTGAATTTGATAAAAGAGAAATATTAAATAAACCCAATTGGCCAAAATTAGCTTTTATAGAAAACAATTTAGCCGGAGATCCCACCAATTGGTGGGTGGCAAATCATCAGGGGATTTTATCACTATTGAAAAGCTGCGGATTTATAATAGAAAAAAACCTGGATGAAGAAACTTATTTAAGCATTAAAAGTCAAGAAATTCCAGCTATAGATAAAACTTGGAATGCTTCAGAATATTTATCTGCTATAGGAAAAAAATGGAGAGATAAAATTGAAGAAAAAACTTCTACAAAAAACTATTAAACAATAAACTAACTTTAAAAACTTTCAATTATGAATAGCGGAGAATCAAAGAGAACAAGAGATCATGATAAAATAAAAAAGTGGGCAGAAAAAAGAGATGGAAAACCGGCCATTGTAAAAGGGACTAAATCTGGAGATAGTAGTGGATTATTACGTATAAATTTTCCGGGATATGAAGAAGAAAATTTAGAGAATATTTCTTGGAAAGAATTTTTTAAAACCTTTGAAGAAAATGATTTAGACTTTTTATATCAAGAAAAAACACAAGAGGGAAAAATCAGCAGGTTTTCAAAGTTTGTAAAAAAACACTGATTATGAAAAAGCGTGTATTAATTACCGGAGCAGCAGGTTTTTTAGGTTCTCATCTTTGTGATAAATTCTTAGCAAAAGGATTTGAAGTAGTGGGAATG
Source organism: Bacteroidota bacterium (assembly GCA_021793375.1). Taxonomy (GTDB): domain Bacteria; phylum Bacteroidota; class Bacteroidia; order Flavobacteriales; family Flavobacteriaceae; genus JAJYSO01. Next base: position 15,023 of record JAJYSY010000007.1, read on the forward strand.
GATAATTTAATTACAGGAAATCTTAATAATTTAAAACATTTAACCGGATGCAGTGAATTTACTTTTTATGATTATGACATCACCAATTTTGTTCATTTATCAGGGAAATTAGATTTTATATTACATTTTGCCTCTCCCGCAAGTCCTATAGATTATTTGAAAATTCCTATCCAAACTTTAAAAGCCGGATCATTGGGAACTTATAATTTATTAGGATTGGCAAAAGAAAAAAATGCGAAAATTTTAATTGCTTCCACCTCAGAGATTTATGGAAATCCTTTAGAACACCCTCAAAAAGAATCCTATTTTGGAAATGTGGACACCATAGGGCCAAGGTGTGTTTATGATGAAGCAAAAAGATTTATGGAATCTCTGACAATGGCTTATCATCGGTTTCATAAAGTGGAAACCAGAATTGTCAGAATTTTCAATACTTATGGTCCGCGAATGCGATTAAATGATGGAAGGGTAATTCCTACTTTTATCGGTCAAATTCTCGAAAATAAACCTTTAACTATTTTTGGAGATGGAAATCAAACTCGTTCTTTTTGTTATGTAGATGATTTGATTGAAGGAATTTATCGCGTAACTCTTAATGATTACCATTATCCTATAAATTTAGGAAATCCTGAAGAAATTACCATTAATCAATTGGCAAAAGAACTTTGTGAAATTGAAGGAATTAAAATGAAAATTAAAAAACGAAAATTACCTAAAGGAGATCCTTTAAAAAGAAAACCGGATATCGCCAAAGCCAAAAAAATATTAGGATGGAAACCCAAAGTTTCAAGAAGAGAAGGATTGCGAAAAACCATTTCTTATTTCAAGAAAATCCCCAATGAAATGGAAATAAGAATGCAACCAAAAACTTTTGAAACTTTTATTCAACGATAAAATAAAACTGCAAGAGTTGTTTAAAATACTTTTACAACAAAAAATAAAAGTTTGCTTTTATCAAGAAAAACAAACTTTTATTTATAAGTTGAATTAATCAACAGAAAATTAATTCATAATATATTCATAGCTTGCTTGTAAACCTAATGGAATTCCTAAAGCCCAATATGCTAACAAGAAGATTGTCCAGAAAATGAAAAATGCAATAGAGTAAGGAATCATCGTAGAAACCAAAGTTCCGATTCCTGTTCCTTTTACATATTTCTGACAATACACAACCACTAATGGAAAATACGGCATTAGAGGAGTAATAATATTAGAAACAGAATCTCCTACACGATAAGAAGCTTGAGTTAAATCTGGAGAAATTCCCAACTGCATCAACATCGGAACCATAATTGGAGCAATTAAAGCCCATTTAGCAGAAGCAGATCCGATGAAAATATTTACAAAAGCAGTTAAAACTACAATTCCCATAATGGTTATTTGCCCGGGTAAATTCATAGCTTCTAATCCTGAAGCACCTTTTAAAGCCAATAAAGCTCCTAAATTTGATTGTCCGAAAGCATCGATAAACAAAGCACAGAAAAAAGCCATAACAATATAATAACTCATTCCGTTCATAGATTTTGTCATGCTTTCTATAATTTCTTTAGTGGATTGATAAGTTTTGGCAACCAAACCATAAACTACTCCCGGAATTAAAAAGATGATAAAAATTAATGGAACAATAGATTGCATCAGCGGAGCAGAGAAGGAGGTGATTTCTCCTTCAGCATCTCGTAAAGCTGAATCTGCCGGAGCTGCCCAGAAAAACAATCCGATTAAACCTAAAAACATAGCACCGCAAGCCAAATAAAAAGCTTTTTTCTCTAAAGAAGTCAAAGCTCCCATATTTACTTCATTTTCATCTTCTACTTCAACTTTCACCTTTTTTAGTCTGGGTTCAACGATTTTATCGGTAACATACCATCCGATTAAAACAATAAGTAACGAAGAAGCTGAAGTAAAATACCAGTTATTTAAAGGGTTTAACTGCATGTCCGGATCTACAATTTGTGCAGCAGATTGGGTAAATCCTTGAATTAAAGGATCAATTCCGGAGGGCACAAAATTCGCACTAAATCCACCTGAAACTCCTGCAAAAGCAGCTGCAATTCCCGCAATAGGATGTCGTCCTGCAGCATAAAAAATAACACCTCCTAACGGAATAACCAACACATATCCTGCATCTGTAGCTGTGTGAGAAACAATGGCCACCAAAACCAACATTGGAGTCAATAGTTTTTTAGGAGTGATTTGCAGCATAGACTTTAATCCGGCATTAATAAATCCGGAATGTTCAGCCACACCAACCCCCAACATAGCGACTAAAACAATTCCCAACGGAGCAAATCCGGTGAAGGTGGTCACCATATTAGACAAGAAATCTGCTAATGCAGAACTGGTTAATAAGTTTGTAATTTCTATAGCCTCTCCTGTGGTAGGATCTATTTCTGAAAAACTTACTGTAGAAAATAAGGCAGATAAAACCCAAATTACCAACATTAAAATAAAAAATAAAATTGCCGGATCAGGTAATTTATTTCCTGCACGCTCCACAAAATCAAGAAGCTTGTTTACAAATCCTTTTTTCTCAGGAGTTTGTTTTTTTAAATTTTTACTCTTTGCCATTTTTGTTCAACTTAAAAACTAAAATAAATTTTAATTTTTCACTAAAAGTTGCTAAAATACAATTATTTGGCAAATACTTATCTTTCTGTTGAAGTTAGAATTTTTATTTTATACTGCGCTGTCATCCTTCCTCAAATTTTCTTTGTCCGGTCCGCCTTGACTAAACAATTGATTTTCTTCATCTGTCATTCCTTTTTCTCCGGATTTTTTGGCAGTTTTACTTCCCGGAACATCTAAATCTTCTCCGGTGAAATCTACTTTCTTTTTTCTTTTTCTCAACATTTCATCATCTCCTCCATCTGTATGAATATTATCATGCGTAAGACTTTCTAAATCTTCTTTAGTCACTTTAGGATTATAAGGAAGATTTTCTTCTTTCTTTTTAGGGAGTTCTGAGTTTTTATCTTTGGAATTATCTTTAGACTTTTTCATTTTTTCTTTTAAAGGTAAATAATAAAACTCATAAAGCTTTGATTATTAGTGTTATTTAAGAAAAAATCACTTTTAAAAATAAGAATGATTTTTATAACCTAAGTTTTTTAAAATTATCGATATTCAAACACGAAGAATTATTATTTTTAAGCAAAAAATCAAATAAAAAAACTTGTTTAATAATGAAAATAAAAAAAGTTTTATTGCTGAATTTACTTTTTGCTTTGCTGTTTTTTACAACAGCTGCAGCGCAACAAAAAGATCTTTCAAAAAATGCAATGATAGAAGATTTTGAAATTTTTCAAGATATTTTTGAACAAGCAAACTCCGGTTTATATAAATACCATAGCAAAGCAAAAATAGATAGTGTTTTTTTTAAAAATAAAAAACAAATCACGGATTCTACTTCGCTTAGGGAATTTTATAATCTCGTTTATGAAGTGATGGATTTCACCGGGAGTAGTCATAATTATTTGGATTATCCTTCTACGCTTAAAAAAGGATTTTATAATCAGGAATTGTCTTTTCCTTTTCCGGTGAAATATCTTTCTGGGAAATTATACACCAATATTGAATATGCCGGAATTCCCTTAGGAAGTGAAATTATTGCTGTCAATGGAATTAAAGCAGAAGATTTTATTGAAGATATAGCAAAATACACCACCACAGATGGATTTAACAAAACAGGAAAATATGCATTTTTAGAAACAGATTATTTTCCTTTTTATGTGTATTTAGCCTATGGCGAACAAGACTTTTATGAAGTGGAATATAAAACTGAAAAAGAAACTGCAAAACGAAAACTTTCTCCTATAACTTATAAGAATTTTTATAAAATATTTTCAAAAAGATTTGTTCCCGATTATGAAAAAAGAAAACCTGAAGTAGATTTTCATTATTTACAAGATATAAAAACAGGATTATTAGCTGTTCATACTTTTGATTTTGGTGGATCAGACTCAGAAGGACATAAAAAATATGCGGAATTTTTATCTACAGTTTTTAAAGATTTAAAAGAAAAAAACATTGAAAATTTAATTGTAGATATTCGAGATAACGGAGGCGGAAATGACCCTAATGATATTTTGTTGTATTCTTATTTGACAGATAGAAATTTTCGTGAAAACACTGAAGCTTTTATTACCACAACAGAAGATATTCCGATGAAAGAATATTTTTCGATTCAGAATATAGATGCTTTAAATGAAATTAAAAAAGAGCTTAAGGAAACTTTTTCTGAGGCTAAAGAAAATAAATATTATTTAAACTCTAAATTTAATCCAGAGTGGGAGCCCAATAAAAATGCTTTTCAAGGAAATATTTATTTGTTGATAGATCCTTTTGTGGCTTCTGCCGGATCTTTATTTGCCGGTATGGTGAAAAGCGATGAAAAAGCTGTAGTAATCGGACAAGAAACTTTAGGCGGATATTATGGTCATACCGGACATATTCCGGTGAGTTATGTTTTGCCAAATTCAGAATTAATAGTAGGTTTTTCCATAGTAGATTTAAAACAAGATGTAAAAAAACTTCCTGATCAGCAAATAGGCGAAGGCGTAAAACCTCATCATCCTATTGAAATAAAAATTAAGGATTATTTAAAAAGTAAAGATGTTGTTTTGGAATTTGCTAAAGAGTTGATTAACAATGAAAAATAAAAAAACACTTTTCTTAAAATAAGCTGATATATATCATTTTATAAGAGAGTTATTTTTGTTAAATTTGTTTACTAACACAACAAACTGTAAAAATGAAAAAGCAACTTTTAATTTTAGGATTATGTGGTTTGCTCTTTGGTTGTAAAAATGAATCAAAAGAAAAAGTCACTAAAAAAGATGATGGAGAATATGAATTATTAGAAAAAGCACAGTCTCTTTTTCAGCCTATTTCTGCTATGGATATGAAAGAACCGGATTCAGAAAAAGTAGAATTGGGGAAACATTTATTTTTTGACACCCGACTTTCAGGAGAAGGAAATATCAGCTGTAATTCTTGTCATAATTTAAATACTTATGGAGTGGATAACGAACGTTTCTCTCCGGGAGATGCTCCAGGAACAGTTGGAAACAGAAATTCACCAACTGTATTTCACGCTGCTTTGCATCATATGCAATTTTGGGATGGAAGAGCAGAAGATGTGGAAGAACAAGCAGGAGGTCCAATTTTAAATCCGGTGGAACACAACATAAAAGATGAACAGCAATTGGTAAACAGATTGAAAGAAGTTGAGTTATATCAAGAATTATTTGCAAAAGCTTATGAAGAGGAAGACCCGATTACTTTTGAAAACATCACTAATGCAATTGGAGCTTTTGAAAGAATTTTAATTCCCGAAGGTAGATTTGATAAATACTTGGAGGGAGATACAGAGGCTTTAAGCGAAAAAGAGAAAAAAGGATTGGATAATTTTATAGAATCAGGATGTATTACTTGTCATAGTGGAGTGGCTTTAGGCGGACAAATGTTGCAGAAATTTGGTTTATATCATGATTATTGGGTACACACAGAATCTGAAGATGTTGATTTAGGATTGTATGATATTAGTGATAAAGAATCTGATAAATACTTTTTTAAAGTTCCCGGATTGAGAAATATTGTTCATACCGCTCCTTATTTTCATGATGGCTCTGTAGATGATTTGGCAGAAGCTGTTAGAATTATGGGAAAACTTCAACGAGATGTAGATTTATCTGAAGAAGAAGTAGATAATATTACTGCATTTTTTGAAAGTTTAACTGCTGATATTCCGGATGAAGTAAAGAAATCTCCTTTTGAAGAAGAATAAATTGAAAAGCTAAATTTTTCAGTTAAAGAGCAAAAAGTCTATTCTTAAATTTAAGGATAGACTTTTGTTTTTTAAGGATTAAAATGTTTTTTAAGCAAACTCTCTCCAATCAGATTTTTCTGTGTAATCCATAATGGGTTGAGCATCGTTAAAGAGATTTAAATTGGATAACAGTTTTTTGATATCCATTTCCATGTGTTTTAAACAATTTTCATATAAATCTTCTCTAAATCCTTTGTTTACTAAATTGTGGACATATTGAAGACTTACCAAGCGTGCAATTACTTTACCTAAAGTAATTTGTTGACGCTGAATCATGTTTTGTGGCAATTGAAATTGAAGATGTTTTTTAAATCTGTTTACCACCAAATTACTGAATTTAGCAGTGTTTAAAAAATCATAAAGATTAGTTTCTTTCATTTTTTTCATTTGCTTGCCAATTCCTTCAGAAATTTGAGTATAAAGCATTTCATTTGCACCTTCAAAAATTCTAAAAGGACGACTATCCATAATTCCTCTTCCGGCAATATTTTCTAATTGATATCCGCTGGCTCCTGATAATTGTGCACAAATATTTGCAGCTTCACTCATCAAATCTGTTACCAAAACTTTTATGCTGTTGGCTTCCAATCCCTCTCCTGAAAGTTCGTTATCAATTCCACTTATGTTTGCACTTCTTGCACACATTCCTGAACATAAAGTATAAGAAGATTGAATACGAGAAAGTTGAAATTTCACAGAATCTAATTCGGCCAATAATTTACCGGCAACTTTTCTGGTGGTGCAACGATCAATAGCTTCATCCAACATTCTTTTGATGAATCCCATTCCCATTCCCGGGAATTGCATTCTACTTCTGTGCAATACATCCAACATCATTTTTATTCCGGTACTTTTGTTTTCTAACTTATGTGTTTTAGGAACTGAAATATCAATATTATTCAATCCGTAAGGAATCATAAAAAGTCCGGGATTATTAAAGTATTGATCAACTTTAATAGTTTGTTGAGATTCTGCATCTTCTGTTACAAAAAAGGAAACATCGCGAGATAATTTTCCTGAATTTAATTTTTTTCGAGCTACCACCAACCAGAAATCAGCCATTCCTGTCAATCCTTGCCAGTGTTTTTTTCCTTTAATTCTGTAGCCGTTATTTTCTTCTTTATAAGAAGTTATCATATTTAAAGCATCACTCCCAAAGTCAGGTTCGGTGATCATTAAACCACCCATAGCTTTTTCGTTTAAGAATTTATCGAAAATTTTTTGTTTTACATTTTCTTGACCATATTTAGCTAAAGGCTCTAAAAATAAACCTAAGTTTATCCCTAAAGTTAAGGATAGGGGTAAAGATTCATAAGCAGAAGCCGATAAAATACTCAAGCATTCGTGTGCATAAGAACCTCTTCCTCCATATTTTTTTGGAATTGCCACAGAAAGTGGATTAAGATCTAAAATATCAGACCATATTTTTTTAGGAAGTCCTCTTTGAAGTGAAAGCTCATTGATATTTGTTTCTACATGAAACAGATTATATAATCGATCAGAAAAGTTTTTAAGAAATGAATCAAAATCTGAATTCATCGATAATGGGGTTTTGAATAAAATCTCTAAATATAATTAAAACGTAAAGCTTACAAAGAAGCTTTACGTTTTTTTTGAATTACTTTAAGATTTTTTTATTAATCTTCAATTCTTACGTTCACAGCGTTAGGACCTTTTCTTCCTTCTTCCACTTCATACACAACTCTGTCATTTTCTCTGATTTCGTCTTGTAATCCGCTTACGTGTACGAATACATCTTTTGATTCATCGTCTGGAGTTATAAATCCAAAACCTTTTGTTTCGTTAAAGAATTTTACTGTTCCTCTTTCCATTTTTAATTAATTATTAGGTGTTAAAAAAATTATTGTTTATGATTTTAAAAGTAAGCCCTCCAAAGTGGATTATTTATTTCGAAAAATAGATTTTCTTGCTCTGGTTTATAGTAAATGGGAAATGTGCAAATAAAGTTTTCACTGAAAAAATATTCAGTTTTTTTAAAACATTATTTCCTATTGATATAAAAGGAGTGTTATTTTGAATTTCTGTTGTCGAAGTATAATAATTAACCTCAGATAGGTTTAACTTTTTAAAGTTCATTAATTGTATTAGTTAATCGATGAAAACACCGATTTAGAATCACTTTTTTGTTATTTTAAAGCATATAAATGAGCGATGATTCCGGTATTTAACTCTTTTCTGCTTGTTTGTACTCTTTAAACATTCTTATGTAAAATCACTTGAAATTTAAGAGTGAAAGTCCTACAATTTTTTAGGGTTGTAGGGTATTAATTATTCATAAAAATTGTTTTAAAAGTAATAAGGCAACTGATAAGCGATAACTGAAAAATAAAGAATTGTGTGTTCTATACTATGGCAGAAAAGCAATAAGGCAGAAGCCTAAATAAATATTTGAAAGGACAAAGATATATAATTAAATTGAAACATCACTCTTTTTTGTGATTTATCGTAAAATATATATTTAAAAGTTCACTTGCTTCTATAATTTAAGAGAGCAAGCGAACTTATTTCTTTTTAAAATTAATTATTTTCTTTTTTTCGAGATAAAAATATATTGACAAAGCCCATTATTAATCCAAAAACTAAGGAGGTAAATATTAATTTTGACCAACCATCTTCAGGAACGCCTTTTTCAAAAATCATTTTTATAATGATAAATGCTGCAGCATAACCAAATAAGCTTCTGATGAATATATTTTTTTGTTTTTCTGTGATTTTCACTTTTAAGCTGTTTTTAGATTTAAAGAAAATTAACCGTGAACGGCTTTTCCATCGCTGAATTTTTTCATGATTTCAGCTTCATAAACCAAAAGTTCTTCCCATTTTTTATCTACTTCTTCACGATTTCCATATTGTCTGGCAAAGTTTATAAACAAAACATAATGTCCGGCTTCGCTTTCCATCAGTTTTCTATAAAAAACTTTAAGTTCTTCATCTTCTAATTTTTCAGAAAACAATTTAAAACGTTCACAACTTCTGGCTTCAATTAAAGCAGCATATAATAAACGATGAATTAATTGGGTGTTTCTGCTTCCTCCTTTTGGGAAAAATTTCAAAAGTTGATTTACATATTCATCTTTTCTATGAAATCCTAAAGTATATCCTCTTTCAATCATCAAATCATGAACGAGTTTAAAATGACTCATTTCTTCCATAGCCAATAAAGTCATCTCCTTGGTTAAATCTGTATATTCAGGATAATTTATAATTAAAGAAATTGCCGTAGAGGCAGCTTTTTGTTCACACCAAGCGTGATCTGCTAATATTTCTTCTAAATTTTTTGAAGCTACATCTGCCCACCTTGGATCTGTGGGAAGTTTTAAACCTAACATTGACATATTTTATTGTTTTAAATTTTAAATATCTAAATCGAAAGTATTTCTTAACTTATCGATTAAAGGATTTTTTTCTTTTAATTTATTGTATTTTTCAATAGGTGTAAACGCATATTTTTTAGAAATTTCTTGATTTACTTTAATTTCTAAAGTCAAGCGTGTATTCCTAAGTTCATTTTTTAAATAAGCCATCAAAGATCCTTGTGCCAATTCTACTTCTTTTTTCATCGTATCGTTGGGCAATTCTATTTTGATGGTAGTTTCTTCAATTTTGGGTTTATCTGTTGCCAAAATGGAAGCTAAAATTTTTTGTCCTTTTTTTTGAATTCTTTTGATGTAAGTATTCCAAGCTTTTATTAAATCTGCTTCGGTGAAATCTTCCAAGATTTCTACTTCTTCGGCTTGTTTTCTTTCTTTTAATTTCTCTTTGTGTTTTCGTTTTTCACGAATGCTTTTTAAAGATAATCCGGAAACTTTTTTAGATTTTTCTATAGGATTTTTTTCAATAGATTTTGAAATTTCTGGTTGAGAAACAGGGTTTTTTATTTCTGCAGGTTTTTCTTTTTCTGCGGAATTGTCTTCTTTTAGTGGAGTAGTGGGTTCTTCTACAGCAGATTTTTCGGGAGCTGAAGTAGAGGTTTGTGTTTTCTCTACTCTTGTTTCTTTTGCTGATTGGGTAAATTCTTCAGCGGGAATTATGCCGAAATCAGGCTTTTTTTTTTTACTGTCGAAAGTAATAGAAGCCAATTGCATTAAACACAATTCAACATGTAAACGTTGATTTTGACTGTTTCTATAATTGAAATCACAAGCATTTGCCAATTCAATTCCTTTAAGCAGAAAAGCTTTTGAACATTTTTTACTTTGTTCAAAATATTTCTTTTTGGTTTCTTCTCCAACTTCCAAAAGCTGAATGGTTTCTTGATTTTGACAAACCAATAAATCTCTGAAATGTGAAGCTAATCCGGCAATATAATGCTGACCGTCAAAACCTTTTGCCAAAGTTTCATTAAACTGAACTAATAAATTAGGAATATCATTGTTTAAAATCAAATCAGTAGATTGGAAAAACACCTCATAATCCAACACATTTAAGTTGATGGTAACAGCTTCTCGCGTCAAATTTTTTCCGCTAAAACTCACCACTCTGTCATAGATGGAAAGTGCATCTCGCATTGCGCCATCTGCTTTTTGAGCTATGATATGCAACGCATCATCTTCTGCGTTTACTCCTTCTTTTTGAGCGATTTTTGCCAAATAGTTTTTAGCATCAGCAACAGTAATCCTTTTAAAATCAAAGATTTGACATCTGGATAAAATCGTGGGAATGATTTTATGTTTTTCTGTTGTTGCCAAAATAAAAATCACATGCTTTGGTGGTTCTTCCAAAGTTTTTAAAAACGCATTAAAAGCAGCAGAAGAAAGCATGTGCACCTCATCAACAATATAAACTTTATATTTTCCGGTTTGTGGCGGAATTCTAACTTGTTCTGTCAATTCTCTAATATCATCCACACTGTTGTTTGAAGCAGCATCTAATTCAAAAATATTAAAAGCAAAATCTTCATCTTCTGAAACTTGATCAGCAGCTTGTTGGTTGATTTGTTTGGCAAGAATTCTTGCACAAGTGGTTTTTCCAACTCCTCTTGGACCGGTAAACAATAAAGCTTGTGCCAAATGATTGTTGGCAATAGCATTTGACAAAGTGTTGGTAATCGCTTCTTGTCCAACTACATCTTCAAAAGTTTGGGGTCTGTATTTTCGTGCAGATACAATGAATTGTTCCATTCTTGAATTTAATTATCAGCAAATATAAAAATACCTTAGCAAAAGCATAGATTTTTTAGTTCAATTATTTTATCAAATTTATAAAATACAATACATCTTTTTCAATAAAGAAAATAGTTTAAAGCTGATAAACAGTAGCAAATACCTTTCAAAAAACCTTGAAAATTCAATCTTTTCGTTTATTTTTGAAGCTATTTCAAAAAATGATGAAATTCTCATCTTATGAGCAAAACAAATAAAAATATAGAAATAAGATTACCAAAACTCGGAGAAAGTATTTCCGAAGCCACAATTATTACCTGGTTGGTAGAGGTAGGAGATATTGTAGAAAAAGGTCAAGCTTTATTAGAAGTTGCCACAGACAAAGTAGATTCTGAAGTTCCGGCCTTAGAAAACGGAAAAATAACCGCAATTCTTACCGCTGCAGATGAAGTGGTAAAAATAAATCAAGTGCTTGCCACAATGGAGGTTTCTGATGAAGTGAAAACTAAAACTCCAAAAAAAGAAATCCTTGTAGAGCCCAAAATTACAGCTCCTGATCCGATGCCGGTGAAGAAAAAGAAAAAAGAAATTTTAGTTTCTCCACAGGCTTCCGGGAAAACCACCATTTTGGAAAATCGAAATGACAACAGATTTTTTACGCCTTTGGTGCAAAAAATTGCGATAGAAAATCATATTAGTTATGAAGAATTAGCAAGAATTCCTGCTACAGGAAAAGACGGTAGATTGAGAAAAAGCGATATTTTTAAATATATTAAAGCAGGTCGCCCGGCGCAATTTGTGCAAACTATTCCTGAAGCTGTTGAAAAAGAAAAATCTGCTCAAGGATTTCAAATACCGGATTTAAAATTAGATAAAGGAACCGGGAAAATTGTAGAATTAGACCGTATGGGGCAAATGATTGCCAAACATATGGTTTTTTCTAAAATTGCTTCTCCACATGTTACTGCTTATGTAGAAGCAGATATGACAGATATGGTAAATTGGAGAAATGCTCATAAAGAAAAATTTCAAGAAAAATATGGAGAGCGATTAACTTTTACACCGCTTTTTGTTCAAGCTGTTGCTCAAGCGATTAAAGAATTTCCGATGATAAACTCATCTATTGATGGAAATAAAGTAATTGTGAAAGAAGACATTAATATCGGAATTGGCGCAGCTTTACCCAGCGGAAATATTATTGTTCCGGTGATTAAAAATGCAGATAAAAAAGACTTGCAAACTTTGGCAAAAGAAGTAAACGAATTGGTAGATAAAGCGAGAAATAATAAACTGAATGTAGATGATACCAGCGGAGGAACTTTTACCATTTCCAATGTCGGAACATTTGGAAGTTTGATGGGAACCCCTGTTATCAATCAGCCGGAAGCAGCAATTTTGGCAACCGGAAGCATTAAAAAACGAGCAGAAGTAATGGAATATGAAGATGGAGATAAAATTGAAATCCGTCAGATGATGTATTTGTGTTTATCTTTTGATCACAGTTATATTGATGGATTTTTAGCCGGAAGTTTTTTGAAAAAAATAGCAGATAATTTCGAAGATTTTAATGCGGATAAAAAGATATAAAAACTCCTTTTTTATTAAATAGAATTAAATTATAATGAAAATAGATAAAGAAATACTTAAAGAAGCTTTTTCAAAACTTGCTACAGCAAAAGCTTTGACAGAAATATATGAAGAACATTTCAAAACTACTTCAAAATATGTGCACGCCACCTCCAGAGGACATGAAGTTATTCAACTGGCGGTTGGAATGCAACTCAATCCGCAAGATTATGTTTTTCCTTATTATCGCGATGATTCTATTTTATTAGGATTGGGAATGACACCAAAAGATTTGATGTTGCAATTGCACGCCAAAAAGGACGATCCTTTTTCCGGAGGAAGAACTTATTATTCTCATCCGAGTTTACGCGATGAAGATAAACCAAAAATTCCACATCAAAGTTCTGCAACAGGAATGCAGGCAATTCCCGCAACAGGAACAGCAATGGGAATTCAGTATAAAGAATTAGAAAATATTCCACATACAGAAAACCAAACAGAAGATTTTGAGCTTCCCGTTGTGGTTTGTTCTTTAGGAGATGCCAGCGTTACAGAAGGAGAAGTAGCAGAAGCTTTTCAGATGGCAGGATTAAAACAACTGCCGATTTTATTTTTAGTTCAAGACAACGGATGGGATATTTCTGCCACAAAAGATGAAATCCGTGCACAAAGTGCTTATGAATATATCAAAGGATTTAAAGGTGTTGAAGGAATAACTATTGATGGAACTGATTTTGAAAAATCTTATTCGACTATTCAAAAAGTTTTTAAAACCATGCGAGAAGAACGCCGTCCGTTTTTGGTGCATGCAGATGTTCCTATTTTAAATCATCATACTTCAGGAGTGAGAATGGATTTTTATAGAGATGATTTAGAAGAACATCAAAAAGATGATCCTTATCCGAAAATGATAGAATTGTTGAAAAACAATGATATTTCAGATTCGGAAATTGAAGCGATTGAATTGTTGGCAAAATTAAAAGTAAAAGAACAATATCAAGAAGCTTATGAAGCAGAAGATCCTAAACCAGAAGATTTGTTTACGCATGATTTTGCTCCCACAGAAATTACAACAGAAAAAGGAGAGCGTTCTCCTGAAAATGGAGAAGAAGCAGTGATGGTAGATTGCGCTATTCATGCCATAGAAGAAATCATGCAAAAACATCCGGAGTCTTTACTTTATGGTCAAGATGTAGGAAAACGCTTAGGCGGAGTTTTTAGAGAAGCTGCAACTTTAGCACAAAAATTTGGCGATAACAGAGTTTTTAACACCGCTATTCAAGAAGCTTATATTGTAGGTTCAACCGTGGGAATGTCTGCAGTGGGATTAAAACCTTTTGTGGAAGTACAATTTGCAGATTATATCTGGCCGGGGTTAAATCAATTGTTTACAGAAGTAAGCAGAAGTTATTATTTATCTAACGGGAAATGGCCGGTTTCTATGGTTTTAAGAGTTCCTACAGGAGCTTATGGAAGCGGAGGACCTTATCATTCTGGATCTTCAGAAAGCGTGGTTTGCAACATTAAGGGATTAAAAGTTGTTTATCCGAGTAATGGAGCAGACTTAAAAGGTTTGATGAAAGCCGCTTATTACGATCCTAATCCTGTGGTGATTTTTGAACATAAAGGATTGTATTGGAGTAAAGTTCCCGGAACAAAAAGAGCAACTTCAATAGAACCTTCAGAAGATTATGTTTTACCTATCGGAAAAGCAAATATTGTTCAGGAAATTTGGAAACAAGATGAAGAGGAAACCATTTCTATCATCACTTACGGAATGGGAGTTCATTGGGCGATGAATGCAGCAGAAGAATTAGGTTTGCAAAATCAAATAGAAGTAGTTGACTTAAGAACTCTTGCGCCATTGGATATGGAAACTATACTTAAATCTGTTAAAAAATGCGGAAAGTGTTTGGTGATTACAGAAGAACCAACAGAAAATTCTTTTGCCGGAGCTTTGACAGGGAAAATTCAAGAAGCTTGTTTTAAAGAATTAGATGCTCCGGTGATGTTGTTGGGAAGTGAAAATATGCCGGCAATTCCACTCAATTCTGTTTTAGAAGAAACCATGATTCCTTCTACAGAAAAAGTGAAAAAGAAAATTCAAGAATTACTTGAATATTGATAAAAAAGATTTTAAATGTGTAATTTTTTAAAAAGAAAAATTAAAATATGAAAGAGTCTTTTTGGGAAGAATTAATTTCGAGAAGTATTCATGCTTTGCGTGATTTTGCTCCAAGATTGATTTATGCAGTTATATTTTTTATCATAGGATATTTTTTAATTCGTTTCATATTACGTTTTATAAGACGAATTATGGATAAAGCTCATACAGAACTTTCTATCAGAAGTTTTATAGAAAGTTTTAGTATAGCAATATTATATGCTTTTCTGATTTATATTATCGGAAGAACTTTAGGCGTACAAGCTTCCAGTTTTTTAGCCATATTTACGGCTGCCGGAGTAACTATTGGTTTGGCATTGCAGGGAAGTTTAGCAAATTTTGCAGGAGGCTTGTTGATACTTTGGTTTAAACCTTTTAAAATTGGAGATGAAGTAGAAATAGGTGAGGTGAGCGGAGAAGTAGATGATATTAATATTCTATATACCAGAGTTCATAACTGGAGAGGAGAATATTATACGCTGCCCAATGGCGATGTAGCCAATAATGTGGTGAAAAATAATACCAGAACTGATTATCGAAGAGTGCAAATAGAATTGCATTTTTCTTTTGATGAAGATATTGATCAGCTTAGAGAAATTATCACTTCAGCAATGAAAAAACACCCAAAAGTTATCCAGGAAAGACCTTTTCAGTTTTGGGTAAATAATTTTCAAGATTATTACATAAAAACTTCTGCCAGATGTTGGTGTAAAAGTGATGAATATTGGGGAGTATATTGGGCTCAAGAAGAAGCCATCAAAAAAGCATTGGATAAACATGGCATTAAATTACAAATTCCAAAACAAGAAATATATCAACCTGATATTAGAGAAAAACAAGCTTAAAATCCATTTATGAAAGGAATTATTTTAGCCGGAGGAACAGGAACGCGTTTACATCCGTTGACTTTATCGGTGAGTAAACAATTATTGCCGATTTATGATAAACCGATGATTTATTATCCTTTGTCGGTTTTAATGTTGGCAGGAATCAAAGAAATATTAATTATTTCTACCCCAAGAGATTTACCGAATTTTCAACGTTTATTAGGAGATGGATCGAAATTGGGAATTGAATTGACTTATAAAGAACAACCCAGTCCTGATGGGTTGGCACAAGCTTTTATAATTGGAGAAGAATTTATAGGAAATGATGATGTTTGTTTAATTTTAGGCGATAATATTTTTTATGGAGCAGGATTACAAAAAATTGTCAGCAGAGCAGTAAAAACAGTAAAAAAAGAAAACAAAGCTGTAATTTTTGGAAATGCAGTTCGTGATCCGCAACGTTATGGAGTAGCAGAGTTTGATCAGAATTTTAATGTGTTAAATATTGAAGAAAAACCGCTCAAACCAAAATCTAATTATGCAGTAGTCGGACTTTATTTTTATCCTAATAAAGTTATAGAAATCGCCAAAAAAGTAAAACCTTCAGAAAGAGGAGAATTGGAAATCACCACAGTAAATCAAAGTTTTTTAAAACAAAAACAATTAAAAATGGAAATTCTCAGCAGAGGATTTGCTTGGTTAGATACCGGAACACATGAAGCATTGACAGAAGCTACAGAATTTGTAAAAGCAGTAGAAAAAAGAACAGGGTTAAAAATTGCTTGTTTAGAAGAAATCGCTTTGCGTTTAGGGTGGATTGATAAAAAAACAATAGCAAAACAGATAGAAGGAATGAAAGGAGATTATTATGAATACATCAAAAGAATTATTTCCTGAAAATCTTAAAACGGAATTTCTTTAAAATCTTTTCTTTTGCGAAGATAACTTTGAATAATATGCCTGGAATCTCTGTCATTTTTCATTGGAGTGAGTAAATTTCTAATGATTTTAGGGGAATTTAATTGATAATTTAAATCGAAATAAGCAATTCCTTTAAAAATTCCGTTTTCAATCAATAAAACACTTTTTTCAGCAGCATGTCTTCCCGTTCCGATTAGCATTAAATTTTCTTGAGGAAAACTGTAATAATCAATTAAAGCTTTTACTCTTTTATTGTATTCCTCCGGAGATTCTTTTTTAATACAAGCACCATTGCATTTTTTTATTCCGTGATTAAAACAAGCTTTTTCTGTGTTGTGTAATCCTGTAAGTTTTAAACATAAATTATATTCTTCTACCATTTTTTCTAAACTTACTTTAGCTTGTTTGGCAGAAGTGTAAGTGGTGATAAATTTTTTGTCCGGTTTTACTTTTCCTGTTTTTAAACGAATATATCCTTTTTTATCAGTGAAATGATATAAAGCATAATTGAAAATATTTCTTTTTAAAGCTTTATTATATTTAGGTTTTAGTTTTTTTATTTCGTGATTTTCCAAAAGTAAAGCCACCAATTCATTTCCGGTTAAATCATAACTCACAGAAGAGACTTCAGCTTGTAATTGCTTGGCTTTTGGCGCATCATTTGTGAAATGTTGATTTACTCTATATTTTATATTTTTGCTTTTTCCGATGTAGATAACTTTTCCTTTTTCATTATGAATATAATAAACACCAATTTCATCGGGAAGTTCATCTACAATTTTGAGAAGGTTGTTTCCAATATTTTTTTTAGGTTGAAGTTTTACATTAGAACGCACAATTTTTTTCTCAGAATCCTTGTTGAGCAAGAGTTTAAAAAGTTTGACAGTAGCTTGTGCATCTCCCACAGCGCGATGTCTGTCCACTATAGGAATTCCTAATTCTTTGGTGAGTTTTCCTAAACTATAAGAGGGCATATTAGGAATTAATTTTTTTGAAAGTTCAACAGTGCATAAAGTTTTTCTTTCAAATTCAAAACCTAATCTTCTAAATTCCAAACGTAGAATTCTGTAATCGAATTTTGCATTATGCGCCACTAAAATACAATCTTCTGTAATTTCTATAATGCGTTTGGCAACTTGATAAAATTTTGGAGCATAACGCAGCATGTCGTTATTAATTCCGGTTAATTTTACGACAAACGGTTGAATTTTACGTTCAGGATTTACCAAGCTTCCAAATTGATCAACTATTTCTTGTCCATCAAATCTGTAGATGGCAATTTCAGTAATTCCTTCTTCATTAAATTTCCCTCCGGTGGATTCTATATCTAAAATTGCATACATAAACTGAAATTATTTCTGTAAAATATAAATTTGACTTTAAAGAAAGTCTTTATTTAAAATAATTTAGTTTTTAAATAGGAGAGGAGTTGTTTCACTTTTGCAGGCTGATTAATAATTGCGTTCTCCAAATATTTTACTGCCGATTCTAACCATATTAGAACCGTTTTCTAAAGCAATTTTATAATCTCCGCTCATTCCCATAGATAGGATTTTTAAATCAGGATGAGTTTTGGCAAAGGTGTCGTATATTTTTTTTAGAAATCCGAATTCTTCGTTGATTTGTTTTTTACTTTCTGTAAAAGTTGCCATTCCCATCAAACCGACAATTTTCACGTTTTCCATATTGGCGTATTCTTCAGAAGTCAATAAATTATTCATGTTTTCTACATCCATTCCAAATTTACTTTCTTCTTTGGCTATTTTAAGTTGAAGTAAACATTTGATAACTCGATTTTCTCTCTTAGCGCGTTTATTTATTTCTTTAAGAAGTTTCATCCTGTCCACTCCGTGAATTAAATCAACATAAGAAGCCATGTATTTTACTTTATTGGTTTGCACATGACCAATCATATGCCACTCAATATCTTCGGGAAGCTCTTTGTGCTTATCGGTCATTTCTTGAATTTTATTTTCTCCAAAAATACGCTGACCGGCGTTATAAGCTTCCATGATTTCATCAACAGATTTAGTTTTTGAAACCGCTACTAAAGTGACATCATCACCTAATTCTTCTTTTAAATCTTTTAAATTTTGTTCTATATTCATTTCAAAAATCGAAATTAAAAATAAAATCTGAAATAAGAAATTTCAAGCGTTTACTTTTTCTTCTTTGTGTTTTTTTTAAAATTCGTAAATAGTTATTCCACTTCTCAGTTTGGGTTCTATATAAGTTGCTTTGGGAGGCATGACTAAGTTTTCATCAGCTATTTGCTTTACTTCTTCAATTGTTGAAGGAAGCATTCCAAAACCTACTGCATATTCTTTTGAATCTACAAAACCTTTAATAGATGCCATATCGCTTTTTCCGTGGGTGTAAGAAATGCGTTTGTCATTTCGTAAATCTTCAATTCCCAAAATAGGTTTTAAAACTGTTTTATAGAGGATTTGCACATCTAATTTAGATAAAGCATCAGTATAATCATATTGATTTTTTCTTAAATATAAAGAATAAAAATCTCCATCTAAATACATGCTGAAATGTCCTTTTTTACTGGGTTTATAATAAAAATCTCCCAGGTTTTCAATACGAAAATAAGTATCGAGTTTGATTAAAAACTCTTCTTTGCTTAAACCGTTTAAATCTTTTACCAATCTATTGAACTCATGAATTTTTAAATGACTTTCAGGAATACAATAACTCATAAAAAAATTGTAGGGTTCTTTTCCGTTGTGTTCCGGATTATTATCTGCTAAATCTTTGGCAAGCAAAAAAGAGGAAGCAGATCTGTGATGGCCATCAGCAATATAAAGATTATCCATTTCGGCAAACTGCTTTTCAATTTCGGCAGTATCTTTTTCATTGTTTACCACCCAAAGATAATGTGTGTCTCTGTAAGTTGTGGTAAATTCATATTCAGCTCTTTTACTGCTGATTTTTTTAAAGATTTTTTCTAAAATTTCATTATCAGGATAAGATAATAAAACCGGTTCTGCATTAAAACCAACTGTTTTTAGATAATCTTTAAAAGTTTCTTCTCTATCAGCAATGGTGTCTTCGTGTTTTTTAATTTTATTTTTACCGTAAGCCTCAATAGAAGCAGCACCCACGATTCCGTGAAAAACTTGATTTTCTCTATTTACAATTTTATGTAAATAATAAGCCGGTTTTTCATCTCTGATAAAGTATTTTTCCTCTTTAAATTCTTCATATCTATTGCGAACCAGTTGATATCTTTCTACTCCATCAATTTCTTTTTGGTATTTATATCCTGGATTTACAATATGTAAAAAAGAAAAAGGATTGGTGTCTAATCTGGCTTTTCTTTGTTCTTCTGTATAACTTTGATAAGAACGCGCAGCAATCAAACTTACTTTATCTCGTGTTGGCCGAACTGCTCGAAATGGAATAACCTTAGGCATGATTTTTATATTTTAGGAAAATTGTGAAGCTACTTTTTCAGCTTTTCTATTTTCGCTGTAGTCATAAAAACCTTCTCCTGTTTTTATACCTTTTTTACCGGCTAAAACCATATTAACCAATAACGGACAAGGAGCATATTTAGGGTTTTTAAATCCTTCATGCATAACTTCAAGAATAGATAAACAAACATCTAATCCGATGAAATCTGCCAACTGAAGTGGCCCCATTGGGTGAGCCATTCCTAATTTCATAACAGTATCAATTTCTTTTACTCCTGCCACACCATTATATAAAGTTTCAATGGCTTCATTAATCATTGGCATTAAAATTCTGTTGGCCACAAAACCGGGGTAATCATTAGCTTCAACAGGAACTTTATTGAGTTTTTCTGCCAAAGTTGAAATTGTTTTTGTGGTTTCATCTGAAGTGTTGTATCCTCTGATGATTTCAACTAATTTCATAATCGGAACAGGATTCATAAAGTGCATTCCGATTACTTTGTCTGCTCTTTTTGTTGCAGCAGCAATTTTAGTGATAGAAATCGAACTGGTGTTAGAAGCTAAAATTACATTTTCATCACAAAATTCTTCTAATTGTTTGAAGATATTCAGCTTTAACTCTTCATTTTCTGTGGCGGCTTCAACTACTAAATCAACATTTTGAACACCGTTTTTTAAATCTGTAAAAGAAGAAATATTATCAAGTGTGGTTTGTTTTTCTTCTTCGGATATTTTTTCTCTTTTCACCATTCTGTCTAAATTCTTAGTAATGGTTTGAATTCCTTTTTTCAGGCTTTCTTCAGAGATGTCAATTAAGTTTACTTTATATCCATATTGAGCAAAAGTATGAGCAATTCCGTTACCCATTGTTCCTGCACCAATAACAGCAATATTTTTCATAATTAATTATTTAATTTTTTGATTCGTCTGTATTCTTTATTAATAATTTCCATAATTTGATTGGCCACCCAAAGTGCTTCTGCACCATCTTCTAAACTTACAATTGGAGTGGTGTCATTTTCTATGGCATCTGCTAAACTGTTTAATTCTTCCAGAATAGCATTATTGTTTTCTATAATTGGATTTTCAAAGTAGATTTGTTTTTTTTCTCCTTCAGCATTTTGAAGAATCATTGCAAATTCATCAGGATTTTCAGGAGCATCCTTCATTTTTACCACTTCGCATTTTTTCTCTAAAAAATCTATGGAAATATACGCATCGCGTTGAAAATATCTTTGTTTTCTCATGTTTTTTAAAGAAATTCTGCTCGCTGTAAAGTTGGCAACACAACCGTTTTTAAATTGTACTCTTGCGTTGCAAATATCAGGAGTTTTACTGATGACAGAAACTCCGCTGGCTTGAATAGATTCTATTTTAGAATCCATCACGCTTAAAACTGCTTCAATATCATGAATCATCAAATCTAAAACCACGGGTACATCTGTGCCACGCGGATTAAATTCTGCCAAACGATGAGCTTCCACAAATAAAGGCTGATCTATTTTTGAAACTACAGCTTTAAAAGCAGGATTAAATCTTTCTACATGTCCGACTTGACCTTTTAAACCTTTTTGTTTTGCCATAGCAATCAAGGTTTGCGCTTGATCATAAGTATGGGTGATGGGTTTTTCAACAAAAATATGTTTTCCGGCTTCTAAAGCTTTTTTGGCAATTTCATAATGCGAAAGTGTAGGCGTAACAATATCAACAACATCAACATCTTCAATGAGTTCATCTATTGAATTGTATAAATGATAGCCTTTTTCTTGAGCTAATTTTTTTGCGTTTTCTTGATCTAAATCAAAAAAACCGGCCAATTCATAGCGGTGAGATTGCTCAGCTAAACGCAGATGAATTTTTCCTAAATGTCCGGCTCCTAAAATACCTATTCTTAACATAAGGGTTATGTTTTGCGCAAATGTAAGGTTTTTTTAGAAAGATAACTTTTTATTTGTTCTCAAAAGTGTAGTTTTATACTTTTAAAATCATCTTTGATAGATTTTATTATCTTTTCCATAAACTTTTGTAAATTGGAAAATAAATTAAAAACCTATGATTAAATCCACTGATATAGATATTTTAGATTTAAATTTTCTGGAGGAACCTCACGTAATTGCCAATTATTTAATTCCTTCTGATGAAGGATTAGTCTTAATTGAAACCGGACCGGAAACTACTTTTGAGAATTTAAAAAATGCCATTTCAAAAACAGGAAATTCTTGGAAAGATGTAAAACATGTTTTGTTGACACATATTCATTTTGACCATGCAGGAGCAGCTTGGAAATTTGCAGAAAATGGTGCTAAAATATATGTTCATCCCATAGGATTACCACATTTAAACAGTCCTGAGAAATTATGGAATTCTGCTAAAAGAATTTATAAAGAAGATATGGAAACACTTTGGGGAGAAATGAAACCTATAGCTAAAGAATTGTTGATTCCTGTAGAAGATGGAGATGAAATTAAAATTGGAAATTTAAAATTTAAAACACTTTACACTCCGGGGCATGCCATTCATCATAATGCTTATCATTTAGATGATATTATTTTTACCGGAGATGTAGCCGGCGTAAAAATCAATAATGGTCCGGTAGTTCCTCCCTGTCCGCCGCCTGATATTCATTTGGAAAACTGGAAAAATTCTATTGAAAAAATCAAAAAAGAAAATCCAAAAGCTTTATATCTGGCACATTATGGAAAAGTAGAGGAGGTGGAAAATCATTTAAATAATTTGGAAGAAATCCTGCAAGATTGGGCAGATTGGATAAAACCCTATTATGATCAAGAAATTCATCCTAAAGAAATTACGCCAAAATTTATTGCTTACACTCAAAATCAATTAAGAGAAAAAGGAGTTTCTGAAGCAGATATTGAAAAATATGAAAAAGGAAACCCTTCTTTTATGTCTGTAACAGGATTGTTAAGATATTGGAAATTAAAAGATCAAGGTAGAATTTAATACTTTCTTTATATTAAAAGAGTTTTTATAAACGTTATTAAAACCAAGCACGGTTTTATGTTTATGAAAACTCTTTTTTCTTTTCTGATCATATTGTTTTTATGTGGAAATTCTATTTCTGCACAAGTAGAAAAAAATGCTGAAATCAAAGATTTAAATCTGCACTTAAAAGAAAATGACAGTTTATTTTACGCTATTTTAGAACAAGAGAAAATCTCTTCAACAATTCTTGAAAAAATCGAGAAAAACAAAGCGAAATATATTCCTCCGATTTTATTTGTTCTGGCAGAAAAATTATACTCTTCAGGAGAAAAAGAAAAAGCTGTTCGTTTATATTACATCGCATTATTGAGAGCACTTATTGATGCAAAACAAGAAGAAGCTCTTTTAGAAAGAAATCAAAAAATTGTAGAATTATATGCACAGCATTTTGGCAGAAGTATAGAAGAATATGCAAAATTGAATTTTGAAAAAATAGAAAAACAACTTAGACATGCTTGTGAATATGTCAAAAACACTCCTGCTGAATATAGTTTTAAATGGATTTATTTGGATGGAGCAGAAAAAGAAACAGATGTTTCTCAACTCAAAGAAATTCAAATAGATTCAGAAAAACAAGAAAAACTAACTTTTGAAGTGGTTCATAAAATAGAAGAAAAATTAAAAAAGTTAAATTCTTATTAGAAAAATACGACAACTTTATAGAAATAAAGTATTTTGATTTATAATGCTTATTTTCGTTTTTAAATCAAAAATAAATTATGTCAAAACAAAGTGTTTTAAATCAAAAATCTTTTACTTTTTTAGAAAAGTATTTAAATAATGCTTCTCCTACCGGATATGAATCTGAAGGACAAAAAATCTGGATGGATTATCTCAAACCTTATGTTGATGATTTTATCACAGATGCTTATGGAACAGCAGTTGGAGTGATAAATCCTGAAGCAGAATATAAAGTTGTAATTGAAGCACACGCCGATGAAATTTCTTGGTTTGTAAATTACATCAGCGATGAAGGAATGATTTATGTAATCAGAAATGGAGGAAGTGATCATCAAATAGCAACTTCAAAACGCGTAAATATTCACACAGAAAACGGAATAGTAAAAGGTGTTTTTGGATGGCCTGCAATTCACACGCGTAAAAAAGGAAAAGAAACTCCACCAAAATTAGAGAACATCTTTATTGATGTAGGTTGCAGCTCAAAAGAAGAAGTGGAAAAACTTGGCGTACATGTGGGATGTGTGATTACTTATCCCGATGAATTTTTTATATTAAATGAAAACAAATTTGTTTGTCGTGCTTTAGATAATAGAATCGGTGGATTTATGATTGCTGAAGTAGCGCGATTATTAAAAGAAAACAAAAAAGAACTTCCTTTTGGATTATACATCACCAATTCTGTTCAAGAAGAAGTGGGATTACGCGGAGCAGAAATGATAGCAGAACGCATTCAACCCGATGTTGCTATTGTGACAGATGTTACGCATGACACCAATACTCCGATGATTGAAAAAATCACCGAAGGAGATCTGAAAATAGGAGAGGGACCAGTTTTGGCTTATGCCCCTGCGGTGCAAAGAAACTTAAGACAATTGTTGATTAAAACTGCTGAAGAGAAAAAGATTAAATTTCAAAGAGCAGCCAACAGCAGAGCAACAGGAACAGACACTGATGCTTTTGCTTATAGCAACGCCGGAGTTCCTTCAGCGTTGATTTCTTTGCCTTTAAGATATATGCACACCACCGTAGAAATGGTTCACCAAGAAGATGTGGAAGGGGTGATTAAATTAATTTATGAAAGTTTATTAAAAATCAAAGAAGGAGATACTTTTAGTTATTTTTCTTAAATAGAAATTAAAAACTGTTCAAAAAGTTGCTTGTAAAACAAGTGCTTTTGAACAGTTTTTTTATTGAAAATTAGAGTTTAAAAAAACGTTTTTATTTAAAAAACTAATTCTCAAAAAATCATCATAACATTTCATAAAAAGAGTTAACTTAGGCTTGTAAATTTTAAAACATAAACTTGACTTTATATTTATGAAAAAAAATGAGATTACCAGAAATTTAGAACGTTTACATTATTCAGGAGAATTTAAAGGAATAAATCCATCTATAACAGATTCTTCTACTTTTTGGTTTGATAAGGCCGAAACTATGGCCAGAACATTTGAAGAACCCACCGGAAATTATCTTTACACTCGGCATTCTTCTCCCAGTACAACATATTTGGATAAGGCTTTGGCAACTTTAGAGGGAACAGCTTCTGCCAATACTACAGCTTCAGGAATGGGTGCTATTTCAGCAACTATTTTTCAACTTTGTAAAGCAAAAGATCATATTGTTTCCAGTAGAACTGTTTATGGAGGAACTTATGCTTTGATGAAGAATTTTCTTCCAAGTTTACAAATCACCACAGATTTTGTAGATATCACCAAACTTGATCAAGTAGAAAAAGCTATAACTCCACAGACAAAAATTTTATATTGTGAAGCAGTCAGTAATCCTTTGCTTGATATTGCAAATATTCCTGCTTTGGCTAAAATTGCCAAAAAACACAATTTAAAGTTGGTGGTGGACAACACTTTTTCTCCACTTTCTATTTCTCCAAAAAAACTGGGAGCAGATATTGTAATCCACAGCTTGACAAAATACATCAACGGAGCAAGTGATGCTATCGGCGGAGTGATTTGTGGAGAAGAAGAATTTATAAATTCTTTAAGAGATGTAAATGACGGAGCCACAATGTTGCTTGGTCCAACTTTAGATAATATGCGAGCGGCTTCTATTTTAAAAAACTTGAAAACTTTGCCTTTAAGAATTCAACAACACAGTAAAAACGCGTTGTATGTAGCAGAGAATTTACAAAAAGAAGGTATAAAAGTAATTTATCCGGGATTGACGAATCATCCCAGTTATGAATTGATGAAAGAAATATATAATGCAGATTTCGGTTTTGGAGGAATGCTGACAATAGATGCAGGAACCAAAGAAAAAGCTTTTGCTTTAATGGAAAAAATGCAAGAAAATAAAATAGGATATTTAGCGGTTAGTTTAGGATATTACCATACTTTATTCAGTTCTCCCGGAACAGGAACTTCCAGTGAAATTTCAGCAAAAGAACGTTTAGCAATGGGATTAACAGATAGTTTAGTTCGTTTTTCAATAGGATTGGATCACGATATCAGCTCAACTTATGAAATTATAAAAGGCTGCATGAAAGAAGTAAGAATACTTTAAATATCTACTTATTTAGAAAAATAAAACCTTGAGGATTTAAAAATCTTCAAGGTTTATTTTTATTAATATCAAAAAGTAATTAGAGATTATTTCTTAATCAATTGAACAACTTTTTGATTTCCTTCGATTTCTACTTTCATTAAATATACTCCTGAGGATAAGTTTTCTATAGCTAATTTCGGATTTGAAATCTCAGGTTGATTTTCTAAAATTAATTTTCCGTTTAGATTATAGATTTTAATCTTATCGATAGAATTTTTTCCTTCTAAATAAAGTGTGTTTTCCACTGGATTAGGATAGAAGCTAAAATCTTTGAAAATATCTTGATCTACAGATAAGTCTTTTTCTGTTTGGAAAATTAAGCATTGTTCAAAACAACCTCATAGGATAAAAACAGATAACTTATCTTATTTGTGTAAATATTAACATAATGAAATATGTTTTTATATTAAATTTAAGGTGTGTAGGAGATTGTTAAAGATGTTTAAGAAAAAACTTATTAAA
Organism: Bacteroidota bacterium; assembly: GCA_021793375.1. Classification (GTDB taxonomy): domain Bacteria; phylum Bacteroidota; class Bacteroidia; order Flavobacteriales; family Flavobacteriaceae; genus JAJYSO01. The sequence continues at coordinate 41,578 of JAJYSY010000007.1, forward strand.
ATGTGGAGAGAAGTTTATTTATTTTTGGTTGTTTTTCTGTTCATTTTTGTTGGATATGCACAAATGGGAGTAGGTACAGACATGCCGGATCCGGCAGCAGAATTAGAAGTGAAAGCTAATAATCGTGGACTTTTAATTCCGAGAGTTTCTCTAACCGATAATACAGATGAAACCACCATTACCGCAGGAAATGTAGAAAGCCTTTTGGTATATAATACTTCTTCAAACGGAAATTTAATTCCCGGATTTTATTATTGGTATGATAATATGTGGAAACGCTTGAGTGATGAAAACAATCTGCCGGATAATGTGGTGATTTGGGATGATGAAAATAACCAGTTTACCTATATAGATTCAACAGGCGAGACTCATGAAATTGATATAAGTCTTACAGAAACCTTAACCGGTATAATAGATAATGAAGATGGAACGATCTCGTATTTTGATGAAGAAGGAGAGGAAACGATTATCAATTATGGACAAGAGGGAGAGCAAGGACCTGTTGGTCCTCCGGGAGCAGCAGGTCAGGATGGAACAGATGGTCAAGATGGACTTGACGGAAAATCCGCTTATGAATTAGCTGTAGAAAATGGATTTAATGGTAGTGAACAGGATTGGTTGGATTCTTTAGAAGGAGCCGATGGTGAGGATGGAATTGACGGAGCAGACGGAATTGATGGAAAATCCGCTTATGAATTAGCTGTAGAAAATGGATTTAATGGTAGTGAACAGGATTGGTTGGATTCTTTAGAAGGAGCAGCTGGTGAGGATGGAACAGATGGTCAAGATGGGCTTGACGGAAAATCCGCTTATGAA